>JANOVQ010000273.1:0-3882 GCA_031417495.1 Pseudomonadota bacterium
TGGGGCTCGCTCTACGACGCCCTGTATGGCAGCGATGTCATTGCCGACAGTGACGGCGCCGAAAAGACCGCCGGCTACAACCCAGCGCGCGGCGCGAAAGTGATTGCCTATGGGCGCAGCCTGCTCGATCAGGCAGCGCCACTCAGCGCGGGCTCGCATGCGGAGGCGGTGGCCTACCAAATCGTCGCGGGCCAATTGCAGATCTCGCTCAAGAACGGTGGCGCGGTTGGGCTCAGTCATCCCGCGCGGTTTGTGGGCTACAACGGCGCACCCGCCACGCCGACGGAAGTCCTCCTGCGCAACAACGGGCTCCACCTCATCATCCAAATCGATGCCACGCATGCCGTAGGCAAGACCGATGCAGCGCAGGTTAAAGATCTACTCATCGAATCCGCCATCACCACTATCCAGGATTGCGAGGATTCGGTGGCAGCGGCCGACGGCGCCGATAAGACCGAGGTCTATCGCAATTGGCTGGGGCTCATGCAAGGCACCCTCAGCGATACGTTCGAGAAACATGGCAAAACTCTCACGCGCACCCTGAATCCCGATCTCGAATTTACGGGGCCGCACGGCGAGCCGCTATCCCTGCACGGTCGCTCGCTGCTCCTGGTGCGTAACGTCGGTCATTTGATGACCAATGAAGCCGTGCTCTTGAATGGCGAGGAGGTGCCGGAGGGGATTCTCGACGCCTTCATTACCGCGACAATCGCGCTCTACGATTTGAAAGGCTTGGGCACCCGACGTAATTCGCGCACCGGTTCGATGTACATCGTGAAGCCCAAGATGCATGGCCCGGAAGAAGTGGCCTTCGCGTGCGCGCTGTTCGAGAAGGTAGAGGACCTGCTGCAGCTGCCGCGCTGCACCTTGAAGATCGGCGTGATGGATGAGGAGCGACGCACCACGGTGAATTTAAAGGAATGTATTCGCGTCGCGCAGGATCGCCTGATCTTCATTAACACCGGGTTCCTTGACCGTACCGGAGACGAAATCCACACCTCGATGGAAGCCGGCGTGATGGTGCGCAAGGAGGCGATGAAACAGGAGAGGTGGATCCGGGCCTATGAGAATTGGAATGTCGATGTTGGACTCGCCTGCGGCTTGCAGGGCAAAGCGCAGATCGGCAAGGGCATGTGGCCGAAGCCGGATCTCATGAAAGAAATGGTCAACACCAAGCAAGCCCATCTGCTGGCGGGCGCGAGTACCGCGTGGGTGCCCTCGCCGACTGCGGCGACCATTCACGCGATGCACTATCACCAGGTGAATGTGTGGAATGTGCAGAACGAATTGAAGAAGCGGCCGCGCGCGAGTCTTGATGACATCCTCACCCTGCCATTGCTGGGAGATACGCCGCTTACGCGTGAACAAGTCCAGGCCGAGCTCGACAACAACTGTCAGGGCATTCTCGGTTATGTGGTGCGCTGGATCGATCTCGGCATCGGCTGTTCGAAGGTGCCGGACATCAATGATGTTGGACTGATGGAGGACCGCGCGACCTTGCGCATCTCCAGTCAACATATCGCGAACTGGCTGCGCCACGATTATGTACGACGCCGCCATGTGCTCGAAACGTTCAAGCGCATGGCGGTAGTGGTCGATCGCCAGAACGCGCACGATCCTGTGTACAAACCGATGTCGGTCAATTTCGATGAGTCAGTCGCGTTCCAAGCCGCGTGTGAATTGGTGTTCGGTGGGGTGCATCAACCGAATGGTTACACCGAGCCGGTGCTGCACCGTCGGCGGCGCGAGTTGAAAGCGGCAGCGCGGGAGATTTGAGATCCATCGCGCGTAAAGGGGCTCCTACCAGAAGATTCGAAGCCCGCAGCTCACAAGGGCTTGGCTACCTCCCCTGCCAGCGCGGCGCTCGCTTCTCCGCAAAGGCCGCCGCACCTTCGAGACGATCTTTCGATTGGTAGGCGTCCTTAAACGCCGGATAGCTAGCCTGCTGCACCATTGCCGCTTGCAGACTCGGCTCACCAAGCCCGCGCAGCACCGCTTCTTTCGAACCGCGAATGGCGAGCGGCGCACAGCGCAGAATTTTCGCGCACCACTGATCTACTGTCGTCGCCAGCTCCGCAGGTTCCACCAACTGCGTGATGAAGCCCATGCGATAGCCCGCCTCTGCATCGATGATATCGCCGGTGAGGATCAAGCCCATGGCCTGCTTCAACCCAATCTGGCGCGCCAGCCGATGCACCCCGCCCCCCAATGCCACTGCGCCCACCAGTGGCTCCGGTAGGCCGAACCGCGAGCGGCGCGTGGCGAGCAGAATGTCGCACGCCAACGCGAGTTCAAAACCGCCGCCCACCGCGACCCCATCGACCGCCGCGATCAGTGGCTTGGTCAAATCGAAACGTTCAATGAGCCCGGCATAGCCGCTCTTCGGATATACATTCGGTTTGCCGGCTTTCGCAATCGCCTTCAAGTCGCTCCCCGCCGAAAATGCGCGCTCACCGGCGCCCGCGATGACGCACAGGTACTGGTCATCATCGGCCGCAAAGCGATCGAACGCATGCTGCAACTCATCGTGCATCTGTTGGCTGATCGCGTTCAATACTTCCGGCCGATTCAAGGTCACGCGAGTGATGTGATCGGCAGTCGAGACGGTAATTTGTTGGTAGTTCATGCGGCGATTCTCCTTGAGGGTTACTTGAGCGGCCCTGCCTGCGCGCGCCAACGGTTCATGCCGACCAACCATCGATCGACGTCAGTCGCTTTGCGCAGCATGTAATCACGCACGATGGGATGCGGCAGGATCAAAAACTCCTCGCGCGCCATGCTCTTGATCACGCAATCGGCAAGTTCCTCCGGTTCGATCATGCCATCGATACTCGCCACCGACGCACCATCCGGGCGTGCGGTCATTGGCGTGCGCACCGCCTGTGGCGCCAGCACGGACACCCGCACGCCCTGATCGCGATACTTGATTGAGACCCATTCGGCGAACGCGACCGCCGCGTGCTTCGTCACCGAGTAAGTGGCGGACTGAATATGACTCAAAAGCCCGGCGGCGGACGCGGTGTGAATGAGATAGCCGCTGCCGCGCGCCGCCATTTTGGGCGCCACCGCGCGCACTGCGTAGACATGCGCCATCACATGGATGTCCCAATTCAACTGCCAATCTGCGTCGGGCGCGTGTTCATCGCCGAAGCGTGCGATGCCGGCATTGGAGCAGAAGATGTCGATTGGTCCGAGTTCCTGTTCGACCCTGGCGACGAGCTTTTGGATATCACCCTCCTGTGCGACATTGCAGGGAATGGCGATGCCATGCACGCTCGCTGCGACTTCGCGCAGTGCATCCTCCTGCACATCTGCCACGGCAATACCTTTGGCTCCTTCGGCATGAAACCGGCGTGCGAGTGCAGCGCCTATGCCGCTGGCGCCGCCCGTGATGACGGCGATTTTGCCTCTGACTTCCATCGTTCATCCTTTCTGCTTGAGAGTTTTAGGAAATGCCTGCGCAATTTCCGCGCGCGCCGGGATTTGGCTCAGTGTACACCGAGACTCAAGCCTGATTGCGACAGAGTGACGGTGCACAAGCCAGCCTCCACGACCGCTGCGCAGAGGGTTAATTCGCGCAATACTGCACTCTCCGCATGAGAGACCTTGAACTGCATGGCATACCCCTGGAGCCAAATCGCGATTACCTTGCTCGGCACGTTGCACGCCATGGCCGCCTTCCTGTATTTCAGCAAAGCTAAGCATGCGGCCTGGTGGGCGGCCTGCTGGATTTCGTTCGCGATTTTCTGCGCCTGGTGGCTGCCCGCGGAGCCCGTGCTAGCGCTGGCGGTGTTCGCTAGCGCGATTCTGTTGTGGATGGGATGGTGGACTTCGATCCGTGCGCTGCCACACCGCACCTGGCAGATTGCGATGGATGGCAGC
>JANOVQ010000274.1:0-6086 GCA_031417495.1 Pseudomonadota bacterium
CGGCAAGGCACGCGATTCCGCCACGTGGCTCGCAGCCCCCTCAGAACCAGCGCGCGGCGCTCGGGCCTGCATGCAAAAGCAAAGTAACCACCTTCCTTTCCGAAATCCAGCGTCCTCGCGCCGGAGTTCGCCAGCCTGTTAGATCAAAAGGCGTGAGCGACGCTGGGCAGGGTGTAAGGTCTGCCACTAGAACGGCAGCGTTTCGGGTTGGTGCGTCAGCTATCTGGGACGTCAGTGACCGGTCATGGCGTGCGCCGTGTAAAGGCGGCGTTTCCCAGTAGGTGTAAAACCTACCCGGCGATTGCTCCAGCCGGAAGCAACCGGAGCGACTATTGAGGTAACGACATGGTCGAAGCCTCCGGTGAAGCTGTCACGATATACGGTGACGGCGCGAGTGTGCAGGCCGTAACGTGAGTGAACGCCGAGCAAGCCTCGAAAAGGTCGATGTGCAGGCCGATCCAACTGCCAAATTGGGGAAGGTTGATACGACTGGGGGATAGAGCAAAACAGGAACCCAGTCGCTGCACCGGGGTAGTGGCGACAGCATGTACACCAGGGAAGCGCGCGCAACACGGGAAGCCCTGAAGCGTGATCAGTGATGGTCAACTGGACGCCGGTGACGGAGAGTCTGGGCGCTGCAGGGTGGCGGAGAGGCCCGTAGTACTGAGGAAACCGGGTAATGCCGGTGGAGGGAAGGGGCCTCAGTTCAGGATCAACGCAACAAGTAGTGAGGGACCTGGAGATTGGGCAACCTAGCAACTCCGAGAAGTGTTCAGAAACTGCAGACGGCGTTACACGCGAAAGCGAAGGCGGAAGCCGCCTATCGCTTCTACGCGCTGTACGACAAGATTTACCGCGAGGATATTCTGGCGCATGCCTATGCCCAGTGTCGTGCCAACCGAGGTGCGCCGGGGGTGGATGGTCAGGACTTTGCGGAGGTTGAGGCGTACGGGGTGGAGCGGTGGCTCGGTGAACTGGCGCTTGCGCTTAGAGAGGAGACTTATCGAGCGGCTCCTATCAGACGTGTCTATATCCCGAAGGCCAATGGCAAGCTCAGACCGCTGGGTATTTCTACCCTGCGTGATCGGGTAGGCATGACAGCAGCGATGCTGGTGCTCGGCCCGATCTTTGAAGCCGATATCCCCCCCGAGCAATACGCCTACCGGCCGGGCCGCAATGCCCAGCAGGCGGTGACGGAGGTGGAAGAGACGCTGTTCCGAGGACATCCGGAAGTGGTGGACGCCGACCTGGCGGACTACTTCGGCAGCATTCCGCACGCTGAGTTGATGTTGTCGCTGGCGCGACGCATCGTCGATGGGCGTGTCCTGCATCTGCTCAAGAGGTGGCTGGAATGCGCCGTTGAAGAAACCGACGACCGAGGACGGAAGAAGCGTACGACGGAGGCCAAAGATCAGCGCCGCGGCATTCCGCAGGGCTCCCCCATTTCACCGCTGCTGGCGAATTTATATCTGCGCCGGTTCGTGTTGGGATGGAAGAAACTCGGCTTGGAAGAGCGCCTTGGCAGTCGCATCGTGACCTACGCGGACGACCTGGTGATTTTGTGCAGACGCGGCAAGGCGGAAGAAGCCTTGCAACGGATGCGCGAACTCATGGGCAAACTGAAGCTGACGGTGAACGAGGAGAAGACCCGTGTTTGTAAGGTACCGGAAGAGGCGTTCGACTTTCTGGGTTACACGTTTGGGCGGTTGTATTCGAGGACGACGGGCAAGGCCTATCTGGGCTTGCGCCCGTCGAAGAAGAGCGTGCGTCGCATGGTGGAGAAGATCCATGCGATGACGGCAATTGCGAAGACGTGGCAAGAGACCACGCAGTTGGTGAGTGAATTGAATCGCGCGTTATGCGGGTGGGCGAACTACTTCCAAGTAGGGACCGACCGCCGGGCGTACCGCGCGCTCGATAACTATACCGCTGCGCGGTTGCGTCGGTGGTTGCGCAACAAGCACAAAGTCAGGAATCGACGGGGCGGGACCTTCCCACTCCAGCATCTGTATGGGTACTTCGGTCTCGTACGCCTGACGCAACTTGGGCGTGGCCCGTCGTGGGTGAAGGCGTGATGTCCTGTCCGAGAGCCGGATGCGGGAGATCTGCATGTCCGGTTCGATGAGAGGGGTGTAGAAACGGAGCGACGGCAAGGTTCCTTGGGCACCGCCAGACGAAAGGGGCGGCAACAGACAAACCAAACCTAAGGCCACCGCGCTACATCCCGACTCTACCTGATCAGCTAACGGAGCCCGTCCATGCAATCCAATTCCTTTCCTCGGCTCGATGAGCGAGCGCGCGGTTGGCTGCGCTTCATCTGGGACAAGGCGACGACCCCCGACGATTGGAGCAGTCACGGCGAACCCCATCCTTGGTGGGATCGCTATAGCACGGCGCCGATGTGCAGCCTGGCGCGTTTCGACCTGCATGAAACCGGTTACGTGCTGCCCGTCATGTGCGATGTGACGCCGGCCTGGCGCGAGGCCTATACGCGTATCGCGGACGGCTTGGTGTCTCGTCACACCACCTTCTGGGCCGCCATCGACTGGCTGACCATGATCGGCCACGACCCTGACCAGCAAAACTACCCGCCGGAATGGCTGGCAGTGCTCCCCGAACACCTGCGTGGCCGTTACGATGCCCCCGGTTGGACCGCCAACGGCGTCAAACCCTGGGGCCTGCAACCCGACCCGATTGGCGCGGACGGCAACAATTTTTTTCGCGGCTTCTTCAACCTGCTGTTGTGCTTTTATCGCTATGTCGCGGGCGATGATAAATGGGAGCAGCCGTTCAAGGTGGTCGGCTATCAGGATCGTCTGTTCGATTGGGATCATCACCGCATCGTCAGCTTCATGCACGACCAATGGGCCGCGCGACCCCAGGGCGTGCACTGTGAGAACACCAAGATATGGCCCTTTTGCGTCAGCGGCGCGGGCCTTGGACTACAGCTCTACGACGGCCTGCACGGCAAGCACACCAAGTGGGTATTCGAACGCTGGCTCGAGTACGCCCGCAAGCACTACATGGGGCTCGACCGCAAAGGGAATCTCGACTGGTTCGCCTTTTATTACGATCCCATCGAGCGTTCCATGTGCACCTTCCGCGACGATGTCGGCGCCTATGCGGCCATTGCGATCGCGCTGTACGTGGTGCCGCAAGACCGCGCTTTCGGCACTCAGCTGTATGAAATGGCGGTGCGTAAACTCGGCTGGAATGATCCGAAGAAGCCGCTTCTGCAATTGCACCCGGATCCACGCTGGCTGGCACTTGGCATCATGCTGGCGCGCGAGTTGGGTGACACCATCACGGAAGTGCGTCTGCGGCAGCTCGCAGAGGCCGCCTTTGAACCAAAGTTTTTCGGCCCCGACGGTGATCGCTTCGGTTGGTGGTTCAAGTTTGGTGAGGACTGGCCACGCGGTCAGCTCTCCAGTCTCATGGTCTTAACCGAACTCGGCGAACCTGGCGCCTGGTCGCGGGTTTTCAAGCAACCGAATCTCGCGAAATTCGCGCAACCCACAGTCTCAGGCGTGGACTACCCCACGCTCGGCCTCGCGCAATGCTGGAACGATCTGGACGCTGGCGCGTTGTGGGTGGAGACGTATTGCGCGACCAGCGCAAAGCGTGGCGCGGCGACGACCTGGCAAGTCACCGGCTTGCCCAATCCAGCGGCGGTCCGCGTGATGATGGACAACAGCGACTTCAGCGCGTGGTTAGTCAGCGGCACTGATTCGATCGAGATTCGCAGCGATATCGATACCCATCAATTCCGCATTGCGACTGGCTTTACCAGTGATTCGAGGGGTATCCCAGCGCGCGTCGGCGTGACCGAAAACTCCAGCGTGAACATTCCTGCGGCACCGCGTGTGCTGGCCAGCGCCAGCCTGCACCTCGCGTCGAGCAGCAGCTGCAGTTGCTGCTAGCGTATTTCAGGGACAGTTTACTGATTAAACGCTCAGTCCCATGGGTTTCTAGCGGCTGAGCAACGGCCTATGGTAGAAATCAGTAAACTGTCCCTGGTTTATGCTCCCCAAGGACCCTGTTAAGGTTGGTGTCCACGCGCAACGGAGAATCTCCCATGCATGATCTCGTAATCCGCAATGCTTTGATTGTCGATGGCTCCGGGGCTGAGGCGCGCACCGGTGATGTCGCAATCCATGGCGAATGTATTGCCGCAGTCGGCGGCAAGCTTGGCCGCGGCCAGCGTGAAATCAATGCGGACGGGCTTATTCTCGCGCCGGGCTGGGTGGACGTGCACACCCACTACGATGGCCAGGCGACCTGGGATCCCTATCTCACGCCGTCTTGCTGGCACGGGGTGACCACCGCGGTCATGGGCAATTGCGGCGTCGGTTTTGCACCGGCGCATCCGGCCAAGCGCGATTGGCTCATTGGACTGATGGAAGGTGTCGAGGACATTCCGGGCACTGCCCTTGCCGAAGGCATCGATTGGACCTGGGAAAGTTTTCCCGAATATCTGAACGCACTTGAACGCATGCCGCGCGCGCTCGATATCGCCGCCCAGGTGCCGCATGCGGCAGTTCGCGCCTATGTGATGGGTGAACACGGCGCGACCGATGTGGCTGCGAATGCGGAGGAACGCGCCGCGATGGCGGCGCTCGTGAAAGAAGCGATGATGGCCGGTGCGGTGGGCTTTTCGACGTCGCGGACCGTCCTGCATCGCGCGATTGACGGCAAAGTGGTGCCGGGCACCACGGCCGATGCGCGCGAACTCACGACGATTGCGGATGCGATGGGTGAGGCAGGCGGTGGCGTGTTCGAAGTGGCTTCCGATCTCGCGCCCGAAGGGCGGGAACTCGCATGGATGGATCACATCATCGACCGCGCGCACTGCAAAGTGACTTATGCCTGCGTGCAGAACGACGAGGATCCGCTGCAATGGCAGCGCCTGCTCGCGCATGCGGCGCGGCGCGGCGGCGGGATCTTTCCGCAGGTCGCGATTCGTCCGCCGGGTGTGCTGCTGTGTCTTGAAGGGATCCACCCGTTCACCGGGCGCCCGAGTTATCGCGCGCTCGCCCAGCTGCCGTTGGCGGAGAGAGTGGCGATGATGCGCCAACCTGAAGTTCGCGCACGCATTTTGAATGAGGCCGGCCCGCGTCCGGCCCGCCTGCTGCGTTTGCTGTTCATGGAAGGCAAGGCGATGGCGTCCACCATCCGTGATTACGACCGCGTGTTCTGGCTGGGCGATCCGCCGGAATATGAACCTGCGCCGGAGCTCAGCATCCAGGCGATTGCAGCCCGTGCAGGCATTTCACCCGAAGCCGCTGCCTATGATCGTCTGCTCGAAGCCAACGGCAAGGCCTTTCTGTATTCGCCACTCTTCAATTATCACGCAGGCAACTACGATGTCGCGCGCGAGATGATGCTGCACCCGAATACCATCCTCGGCATCAGCGATGGCGGTGCGCATTGCGGCATGATCTGCGATGCCAGCGCGCCAACCTATCTGCTCGCACATTTTGTGCGCGACCGTGCGCGTGGCCCGCGCCTCAAGCTCGAACACGCCGTGCGCATGCAGACACGGGAGACCGCGGAGCTGTATGGCTTTTATGATCGTGGCATGATCAAACCCGGCCTGCGTGCGGACTTGAACTTGATCGATCTGCAGCGGCTCGCACTCCCGTCGCCACAAATGGTCTACGACCTACCGGCCGCCGGGCAGCGCCTGATTCAGCGCGCAAGCGGCTATCACGCCACCTTGCTGCGCGGCCAGGTCACTTTCGAAGAAGGCGAGGCGACTGGCGTCTTGCCCGGTAAGTTGGTGCGTGGCGCACAAGGACGAAGCTGAAGCACGCGACAGCGCGAAAAATTTTCTAACCTCAATTGAGCATACGGCGCAACGTTGAAGCGTCGAAGGAAAGGAACAATCGATGAGCAGCCCAAATCCCGTGGCCCGCGCGCAAAGCAACCCACAGCACGAAGTGATCATTATTGGCGCTGGCGTGGCGGGCATTTATCAGCTCTATCGCCTGGCTCAACTCGGGGTCAACGCCACTGTGCTTGAAGCCGCCGGCGGGCTGGGTGGTACCTGGTATCACAATCGTTACCCAGGCTGCCGCTTCGATTCG
>JANOVQ010000275.1:0-2990 GCA_031417495.1 Pseudomonadota bacterium
CTGACCGGCATCCCGATCCGCCGCTCGACCTCACCTTCCGGGGTATAGCGAATGAGTTCACCGCCAATCACCAGCGCATTCCACACGCAGCCTTCGGCATCCACTGTTGATCCATCAAAAAAACCATTTTCATTCTTGGTCGAGGCGAAGTCGCGTTTGCGCGCGAGGGCGCCAGTGGCGAGATCGTAGTCGTAGGCCCACATCGTTTGTTGGAAAGTATCTGCGAAATAAAACGTACGGTCGTCAGGGCTCCAGCAGGGACCGTTAGAGCAGATGATGTCGCGATCGATTTGGGTGACCTTAAGATCAGGGTCCAGGCGCCAAAGCCCACAGATTTTCAGTTCCTCCTGATCATCCATGGCGCCCGCTATGAAGCGCCCGCGACGATCACACTTGCCATCGTTCAGCCGTGAACGAGGCTGCTCAGCATCGATGTGTTTGATCAACTCAAGGCGTGCGGTGTCGAAGTCGAAGAAGTAAAACCCATCGTCGAGCGCCAGCACCGCGCCGCCACCAGCCCGCAGCGCCATCGCACCCACATCGTGATCGAGCGACCAATGGCGAGTTTTGCCGGTGCGTGGATCGTAGCGCCAGATCGAAGGCTTGCCGACGCGACGACCAGTCCCATCAACCCAGTAGAGCACGCCTTCCTCAACGTCCCACAAGGGACCTTCGCCAAGTTCGTTCGCGTCAGCCGCGACGCATTCAATGGTGTAATGCATTTGAATTTCCTTGCTCGCGGTTGCGCCAGCCATTTAAGATCAGAGCGGCTGGAGGGCTTCTCGTTACTGTTTAATAATGAGCGATCGATTATTAGAAGGCAATAATAATTCTATAAATCGATTTCTCTCCGTGATTATTCAACAATCGAGAGGGCCGTCCTCGCACGCTTATTAAGCGTGCGATAAATAAAATATTATGCCATGCTCCCCGCACGAGCCCGCGGGCGACCTTTAAAGGCGCGGCAACCATCAACGATCTGGTGAGGAGATCAGCGTTATGTATCCGGCGGTCATTGAAGAGTATTTGCGCCCGCGTAGCCTGGCGGAGGCGGTTGCAGCACTCGGCAAATTCGCGAGTGGCGAGGCGATATTTCTGGCCGGTGGCCAGAGCGTCATGCAGGCGATCAAATCGCGCATGGTGCGGCCGCGCTGCGTGATCGACTTGCAAGCGATTACCGAGCTCAAAGGGATTACGACGACGCCGATGTTACGCCTCGGCGCGATGACTCGTTATGTCGAGATCGCGGAAGATCTCACTATCGGTCCGGCCTACGCGGCGCTCCGCGATGCCGCACAGCATGTTGGTGATCGCCAGGTGCGGAATCGCGGCACCATTGGCGGCAGTTGTTGCTGGAACTATCTGGCGTCGTGCTTACCGGCGGTCACTTTAGGGCTCGATGGCAGCATGCACCTGCTGAACTCGGCTGGCGCCATGCGTGAAGTAAAGGCAGACGACTTTCTTATCGCGCCGCTCGAAACGGCGCGTGCGGAAGATGAAATCCTGACTGCCATCAGTTTCCCGAACGCCCTGCATACGGGCAGCGCCTACCAGAAGTGGGGACTCGTGACAGACGCACTGCCGGTGGTCGGTGTGTGTATGAAAGTCACGGTAGACCCGGCCGGCCATTGCACGGCGGCGCGAATTGCGCTCTCTGGACTCGCAGCCGGTGCCCAGCGTGCGCCAGCTGGCGAGCGGTTACTGGCCGGCTCGACAGGTGACCCTGCCGCCATCGATCGCGCGCTCGAAGCGGTGGTTGCGTCGGTCAGCGCGCAGAGCGATCAATGGGCCGATACGGCCTACCGTCAACAACTTATTCGGACCCTTGGTCGAGAAGTCGCGGCCAGCGCCTTTGCGCGGGCCCGAGGTTAAGTCATGAAAAATATTTCAGTCACGATCAATGGCGAACGTTTTGATGAAACAGTGCCGGTGCGCATGCTGCTGGTGGATTTCATTCGCGAGAAATGTGCGCTCACCGGCACGCATGTCGCCTGTACTTACGAGGGCGTGTGCGGGGCCTGCACGGTGCAGCTCGATGGCGAGGCGATTAAGAGCTGCATGCTGCTCGCGGTGCAGGCCGATGGGCATCACATCACCACGGTCGAAGGCCTGGCCAACGGCGCTGAACTCACCCCGTTGCAGCAAGCCTTCAAGGCTCACCATGGCTTGCAATGCGGTTTCTGCACGCCTGGAATTCTGATGAACATGACGGAATTTCTGCAGAAAAACCCCGCTCCGACTGATGATGAAATCCGCCATGGACTGGTCGGTAATCTATGCCGCTGCACCGGCTATGTGCATATCGTGGACGCGGTGCGTGCGGCCGCGAAAGCTGTGCGTTAGGAGGCGACGATGGCTGCCAATATTAAAGATTCTCAATCCTGGATGGGCGCGCGCCTTGAGCGCAAAGAAGACCTGCGGCTAATTACTGGCCACGGCAAGTACGTTGCGGATATCGTCCTGCCGGGCATGCTGCACGCGGCCTTCGTGCGCAGTGACTATGCACATGCGCGCATTAAAAGTGTGGATACCAGTGAAGCTGCCGCGCTCCCTGGGGTGGTTGCGATCATCACCGGCGAGGAAATGAAAACGCATTGTCGCTCGATGCGCCAACCCGTGCTGCTGCCGAATCTGCCGGCGAAGTATCCGCTGTACTACGGGCTCGCCGTCGATAAGGTGAAATTCCACGGCGATCCGGTCGCGATGATTATTGCGCGCGATAAGTATGTCGCGGTGGATGCCGCCGAGTTGGTGGTTGTCGACTATGAAGAGCTGCCGCCAGTGCTCGATACGGACGCCGCACAGGTGCCGGGTTCGACCAAGGTGCACGACGAAGAAGTCGACAACCTCATGTTCCAGATGACCTTCACCGGCGGCGCCACCGAGGAAGAACAGCGTAAGAACGAGGCGGAGGTCGAGAAAATCTTCCAGACTGCGGACATCGTCATCAACGAAAAATTCCGTGTTCACCGCACCGGGACGACGCCGCT
>JANOVQ010000276.1:0-13985 GCA_031417495.1 Pseudomonadota bacterium
TTTCCGCTCCGCTATTTAGACGCATACTTCGCTCGTCGCAGTCGATGTACCTAAAAGTGTGCTCCTGGCCCTACGGAATTTGGAGACATTGCGGGCGTATTCCACTCAGTGCGCTGCCGACAGATGCGCGTCATGCCGAACCATCTAGTAGCACGTGTAACGGCCTTCCCCCTTGCGCCTTCAAGAAACTCCAGGGCAGCGCAGAAAACACCCTGTCCCTCCTCGCGGCCGCCTCACCGCAAGCCGCGAATCAAATCCATCGGCCTCCTCTCCCAGCCTTTCCTCTGATTTCGCGAAATTTGTGACCACGCGAGTGATCCAAAAACGCATCCGCAGCGTAACTGGGCATAACCAACACGATTGGGATGGACAACAAAAATCATCTGCTCAATGAAATGGAGGATCTCTTATGCCTTATTTATCCGTCGCGGGCCCGGGCTCGCGCCACGGCGCCGGCTTACTTCGTATGCTGTGCGCCCTCGGGTTACTGACAGTTGCCGTGGTGGCCACGGCCATTCCCATCCACCTTGATACCTCCGCGCATCAGGGCGCAAACGCAACCCTGAGCATCACCCTGCTCGACGGCGACTTCACTGCCAATAACCAGGCGACGATCAGTCAATTGCAGACTGATGGCACTTTCGGGCTCACGGAATGCATTAACGGCTGTACGGACTTACCGCCCTTCACCCTCGATGACACTAACCAGTTGGGGATGTTTCTGCAGGAGCTCACGCTGGGTTCGTACCTGTCTTTCAACCTCACTTTTACGCAGGCCTTCAGTGGCGTGGTGGATGCGGTTTCGGATCTGGTCATCGGCGAATTGCTCGATGGTGCCGGCTTCGCGTTGTACGACACCGAGCTCGATGCGCTGAATGCGCCAGTGCCGTATCAGGATGCGCTGTTCGTCGCGGATCTTGCGGGCAATCGCGTGATCGGCGCCGCCAATCTCACCACCGTGCCCGAACCCGCCAGCCTTGCGCTCATGGCTTCTGGTCTCGCGTTACTCGGCGCGCGTCGCAAGCGCACTCTCAGAAATTTAATCACGCGCGCTTCGCGCTAACCAACAGACTCAGGAGATCACCATGTCAAAATCAAAAAGCACCCCCAAACCGCGTGCGCTCGCGCTGGCAATCGCCGCGCTCATCAGTGCAGGCAGCGGCTCAATTACTCAAGCCGCCAATCACCGTGAAGCACCGTTGACCGCTATCGATACCAAGGCCGACATCACCGACTGGTACGCCTTCGTCAGCTACGACGATCCGACCAAGGTGACGATGATTCTTAACGTCGATCCCCTGCTCCAGCCCTCGAACGGCCCCAACTATTTTCCGTTCGACCAGGAAATTCAATACGACTTGAAGGTGGATAACAATTTCGACGCGGACGAAGATCTGATCGTACGCGTGAAGTTCGCCAAGCCTGAAGTGCGGTTGCCCGGCGTTTTCACCGGTTTCGTCGGTGCTGGCAACGGGATCTCGACGCCCGCCAATTCGCCAGCACCAGTGGCCCCAGGCACGCCGCTGGTGCCGCCGGCGATTACCGCGCTCGATGGTCCCGGTTCGACCGGCTTGAGCCTGCGTCAGTCGTATACGGTCAAGATCCTGAAAAAAGTGGGCAACAGTTTTCAAACTGTCTTCGACAGCGGCGCCAGAAAACTCTTTGCGGTGCCGTCGAATGTGGGGCCGCGCACGATGCCCGATTATGCGGCGCTCGCGCGCCAGGGGATCTATGACCTCGGACAGGGCGTGAAAGTCTTCGCGGGCACCGTTGACGATCCGTTTTATATCGATCTGGGCGCGGCCTTCGATACCTTGAACTTCCGGGTGGACGCCAGTGGTGCGGGGGTCCCAGGCGTGCTCACAGATGCGCAGGATGCCGAGGACACCAAGAACTTCGCGCACGACAGCGTCTCGGGTTTCAACGTGAATACCATCGCGGTTGAACTGCCGATTACCTTGCTGACCAGCGACGGTCAACTCCACGCGGCAGGCGATGCCAACGCCGTGCTCGGCACTTATGCGACCACTTCGCGGCCACGGATCAAGGTCCAACCGACGATGCCGGGCGGCAAGCCAGCGCTATCAAGCAACTACGTCGCTATTCAGCGCATGGGCAATCCGCTGATCAACGAACTCATCATCGGCACTGGCGACAAAGACAAGTTCAGCATGAGCGAGCCGAAGAACGATGCGCAGTTCGCGAACTACTTTCTGGATCCACTGCTCGCACGCGTGATCAATGCGGCCTATGGTGGCGCCGTGCAGATCCCCACGCCGCCGCGCACGGATCTGTTGCCATTGGTAGTTTACAAAGCCCCGATCTGCCCGGGTTGCAGCGCTCAGCAGGCAGGCCCAGTGGCGGATTTGTTGCGCCTCAATACTGGAATTCCGGCGACGCCAAAGGCGGCGCGCAAGCGCCTCGGCTTTATTGTGGGCGACAACGCAGGGTTTCCGAATGGCCGGCGGGTTTCGGATGATGTCACGGACATTGCGGCGCGAGCGGTCGCGGGGATCCTGGCAGGCGCACCCTTTAGCGGATTTCCGAACAATCGGATTGGCGATGGTACGAATGCAAACGATGCGGCCTATCAGGAAACTTTTCCCTATGTCGCTTTTGCCAACGACGGCCGGAGTAGCCGGCATGTGGATGTCGGTGAAGCCGGATGCGTAAGCAAGACACCACCTTTCGTGCCCACTAACTGCCCGAGCAACTAGCAGACGTCTGGCACAGATCACGTTCTCGGCGCTTGCCTGCGTCATGCGTAAACGCGGAATTCGTGATCTGCCGTCAGCATTGCTCCTGCTGTGGTTGCTAGGCTGGGCCCCGGCTGCTCTCGCCCACAAGGCCAGCGATAGTTATCTCACGCTCGACGTAACGGCAGGAAAATTCAACGGGCAATGGGACATTGCGCTGCGCGACCTTGACTTTGCACTGGGACTTGATCGCGACCAGGATCAACGCATCACCTGGGGTGAAGTTCGGACCCAACATCAGGCCATTGCGAGTTACGCCTTAAGCCATCTTCAGCTGAGCACGCAGGGCCAAGTCTGCCCGAGCCAGGTTACCGCGCAGCTCATCGATACCCACACGGATGGTGCGTATGCGGTGGTGCGCTTTAGGGCAGATTGTCCACCAGCGATGACCGATTTCACGCTCGACTATCGCTTGTTTTTCGATCTCGATGCGCAGCACAAAGGCCTGCTGCGCCTGTTAACCCCTGGCGGCACGCGCACCGCCATTTTGGGCAGCAATCATCCGCGGCAGCGTTTCGAATTTGGGCATGCCAACTGGCGTAATGACTTCCGTCAGTATCTTGAACTCGGCGCCTGGCACATCTGGACCGGCTTCGATCATCTGTTGTTTCTATTTTCCTTACTGTTGCCCTGTGTGTTGGCTCGCGTAGCGGGAACTTGGCAGCCCGCGCCCAATCTCCGCGCCAGCCTCGGCGATATCGCGAAGGTGGTGACCGCCTTCACGCTCGCCCATTCGCTAACCTTGAGCCTTGCCACACTGGAGATTGTGAGCCTGCCATCGCGGCTGGTCGAGTCGGCAATTGCCGCGTCAGTGGTACTTGCAGCCTGCAACAATTTGTTTCCGATTACGCGCGACGGACGCTGGCTCCTGGCCTTTATCTTCGGTCTCGTTCACGGCTTTGGCTTCGCCGGGGTCCTAAGCGACCTCGGTCTCGCGCCGCGTGCGCTGCTCAGCGCGCTAGTGGCGTTTAATGTCGGGGTTGAACTTGGCCAGCTGGCATTGGTGAGCGTGTTTATCCCGCTGGTTTGGCGCCTGCGCGCAGGGCTTTTCTATCGGCGACTGATCATGGGCGGGGGATCCTTCGCGATTGCCGTCATCGCGTTGATCTGGTTTAGCGAGCGCGCGTTTCTGATGAAGCTGCTATGAACTCAACGCGTTTCTCGTGCCGCTTAAGCACTTGGCTATGCGTGTTTGGATTAACCATCTTTGCCACCTCGCTCACGGCCAAACCCACCATTCCAACGCACGACTCTCAGGTGTTAGAGGTGTTGCCGGCGACGCTCGCCGACCGGCGGGCGCGTGAGTTGCGCATCCTACGCAACGCGCTCGCGGCAACACCCACCAATCTCGCCCTCGCGACCCAACTTGCCGGCGAGTACATCGAGATAGGTCGCACCACCGGTGATCCGCGCTATGGTGGCTATGCCGAGTCCGTGCTCAGTCCGTGGTGGAATCAAGCCAAACCACCGCCGGAAGTATTGCTCCTGCGCGCGCAACTGCGACAGCGCGCGCATCAGTTTGCGTCAGCCCTGGCTGATCTCGACCAGTTGCTCGGCGCCCAGCCGCGCGATCCGCGCGCCCGCCTGCAGCGAGCGACGATCCGCCAGGTGACTGGCGACTATGCCGGTGCGCGCGCCGATTGTGCGGCGCTTAAGCCGCAGGTGAGTGCCTTGCTGGTGACGCATTGTCAGGCGCTCGTGATGAGTGTCACTGGTGACCTCGCGGCGGCGTACACCATGCTCAATGCCGCCGTGATGGCCGCTGACGGGCTGACGCCGGTCACCGCAGCGTGGGTACTCACCTCCTTAGGGGAAATGGCCGAACGCAGTGATCGTGCTGAGCTTGCGGATCAGCATTTTCGCGCCGCCTTGAGTCTGACACCTGACGATCAATATTTGCTGATGGCCTATGCGGATTTTTTACTGGCACAGGGTCGTGCAATTGAAGTGGTACGCCTGGTGGAACCACACCTCAGAGTGGATGGACTCCTGCTGCGCTACGGCTTGGCCTTGCAGGCGACTGGAGCGCCTGCGGCGCCCGCCGTGGTCCGGCAATTGGCCGCCCGCTTCGCGGCGAATGCCGCGCGCCAGGAATCTGCGCATAAGCGCGAGGAAGCGCGCTTCGTCCTCGAACTCGCGAACGAGCCGGTGCGCGCGCTTGAACTTGCACGCGAGAACTGGGCGGTGCAAAAGGAGCCCGCCGATTTACGGATTCTACTGGCCTGCGCGCGGCGTGCGGGCAGCCCGGAGGCGCTGGCACTTGCGCAGGACTGGCTAACGCAAACTGGCCTCGAAGATCGCGCGCTAACTCGGCGCTAAATTATGCAACCTCGCGCCGCACCACCGCAGCGGCCTCGGCGAGGGCTTTGAGTTTGCCGAAGGCGGCCTCGCGGGTCAGATATTTCAACCCGCAATCAGGGGCGGGCATGAGCTGCTCAGGGCTCACAAAGGGCAGCGCCCGGCGAATTCTTGCACTCAAGGTTGGCACGGATTCAATTTCGTTAGTCGATAAGTCCACGACCCCGAGCACGATAGTCTTCGGCGCGAGTTCGCGCAGCACGCCGAGATCGAGATGCGGTTGGGCCGCCTCGATTGAAATTTGATTGACTGTGCAGTCCGCTAGTTGAGCGAGGAAGGCATAGGCCTTGGGCTTGCTCGCCGAGACCACAAAGCCGTAGCCGAAGCACAGGTGGATGGCGGTGGTGGTGCGCAGCCCGGCGAGCGCGCGGTTGATCGCTTTCACCCCGAAGCGCGTCGCACCATCGGGATCGTTGCGCAGCCACGGCTCGTCGAGTTGGATAACGTCCGCGCCCGCCGCCTCCAGATCGTGCGCTTCGGCATTCACCGCCTCGGCATAGGCCATGGCAAGTGCTTCTTCGTCACCATAGAACTCGTCGTAGGCCTGCTTGCAGAGCGTGAAAGGCCCCGGCAGGGTGATTTTTGCGCGCCGCGTAGTGTGTTGTTTCAGGAACAGGAGATCCGCTACCTCCACCGGACCGCGCCGGCGTAGCGGCCCGACGACTCGCGGCACTGGAATTTCATAGCCTTCAACTTTGCGCACGTAGGGATCGTCCGTGGCCACCCCTTCGAGCGCGGTCGCAAAGCGGTTCGAGTAGCTTTCACGGCGCATCTCGCCATCGGTGATGATGTCGATCCCCGCCAATTCCTGATCGCGAATCGCGAGCACGGTGGCGTCGTCCTGCGCGGACTGCAGGTAGGCCGGGGCAACGCGCCAGATTTCATGGGCTTGAACGCGCGGCACGAGTTTCGCCTTTAGGATGTCGTGATCGACCAGCCAGCTAGGTTGCGGATAGCTTCCAATCACCGTGGTGGCCAGGACATCTGTGGTCATTCGCGCTACTCCGTGAAAACAGGTTTCGTTTTCCCCTGTTACGGCGGGCGCGTCAAGGGGAGCAGCGTAGAACACGTGGCCTGTCCTCGCTGGCACCCCTATACTGGCGCCGCCTTAATGCGGGGGAAATCCAATTGAAGTTCTTGCTCACGCTTCTTGCATGGGCGGTGTTTGCCGCGTCCAGCAGTCCCGGCGCCGCCGCGCGCAACCTGCCGCTGGAACCCCCCGTGCTGCCGCGGCAGCTCGCGGTAACTCCCGCGCCTGCGTCGGAATCAGAGTCGGCGTTAGTTTCTGCCGTTGATCCGGCACGGCTCAAACTACGTTCCTCCTCGTTATTGGTGCTGGATCAACCGAATGCCAAGGTGCTGGTGGCGCGCAACGCGGAAGTCGAGCGCCCCATCGCCTCGATCACCAAGCTGATGACGGCGATGGTAGTGCTCGATGGTCGCTCGCGCATGGACGAAGTACTCACCATCGCGAAGCCTGATATCGACACGCTCAAAGGCACCCATTCCCGCCTGCAGATCGGCACCCGCCTTGCGCGCCGCGAGTTGCTGCGGCTTGCACTGATGGCGTCCGAGAATCGAGCGGCGTCGGCGCTGGCGCATGCCTATCCTGGCGGCTTCGCCGCGTTTGTGCAGGCGATGAACCGCAAGGCGCAGGCGCTGGCGATGGCCCAGACCCACTTCGTCGATGCCACCGGCCTCAGCCAGCAAAATGTGTCCACCGCGCGCGATCTCGCACGGATGGTGACCGCGGCCCACGGCTATCCGTTGATCCGTGAATTCACCACCACCGCGAGCCACGCAGTAAGCCTGCGCCGAGGCAGCGCACCACTGTTGTTTAAGAACTCCAACCGACTGGTCCAGACCCATAGCAAAGATTGGCAGATCGGCGTGTCGAAAACCGGCTACACCTCGGAAGCCGGCCGGTGTCTCGTGATGCATGCGAAAATCGGGCGGCGACCAGTGATTGTGGTGTTGCTGAATTCCTGGGGCAAGCTCACGCCGATTGGCGACGCCAACCGCATCCGACGCTGGGTGGAGACTCATAGCTGAGATCGCGTTCGTACAATCAACCGCACTGTTCGGCGGCGCGTGCGGGAATAGCCGGAAATTACCTGGAGATCCTTTATGTGGTGTTTTGAAACCGACCCCGAATTCCAAGCTCAGCTCGATTGGGTCGGTACCTTTGTCCGCGAGGAAGTCGCGCCGCTTGATCATCTATTGGGCAGTCAATGGGACATTCACGATCCGCGCTTCGTGAAATTGGTGCGACCGCTGCAGGCCGAAGTGCGCGCGCGTGGTCTGTGGGCCTGTCACCTCGGGCCGGCGCTGGGCGGCCGCGGCTACGGCCAGCTCAAGCTGGCGCTAATGAACGAACTGTTTGGCTATGCGCGGTTCGGTCCAATCGTGTTCGGCGCCCAGGCACCAGACACCGGCAACGCCGAAATCCTCGCGCATTACGGGACTGTCGAACAGAAGGCACAGTTCCTGGTGCCCTTGCTGGCTAATGAAATTGTTTCGTGCTTTTCAATGACCGAACCGCAGGGCGGCGCCGATCCCCTGGTGTTCAAGACCACGGCGACCCTGGAGGGCGACCACTGGGTGATCGATGGCGAAAAGTGGTTCTCCTCCAATGCTTGCTACGCGGCATTTTTCATCGTGATGGCGGTGACCGATCCCGCGGCGTCGGCCTATCGGCGCATGTCGATGTTTATCGTGCCCGCGGACACCCCAGGTGTTGAGATCGTGCGTAACCTGACCTTCTACGGCGAGCCGGCCGCGACCCACGCCTACATGCGGTACAACCAGGTGCGGGTGCCGCTGCAGAACATGCTGGGGGGGCGTGGTGACGCCTTTGTGGTCGCGCAGGTGCGCCTGGGCGGCGGTCGCCTGCATCACGCGATGCGCACCGTCGCCCAGGCGACGCGCGCCCTCGACATGATGTGCGAACGCGTGGTGTCGCGCGTCACCAAGGGCGAGCCACTCGCGATGAAGCAGATGGTGCAGGAGAAGATCGCCGATTCGTGGGTTCAATTGCGTCAGTTCCGCCTGCTGGTACTGGAAACCGCGTGGCTGATCGACCAGGGCAAAGATTACCGCGCGGTGCGCAAAAATATCGCGGCAGTCAAAGCGGTCATGCCCGCGGTCTTGCACGACATCGCTGCGCGCGCGCTACATCTGCATGGATCGCTCGGCATCTCCACCGAAATGCCATTCGCTGACTGGGTCATCAATTCGTTTCATGTGGGGTTGGCCGACGGACCGACTGAAGTGCACAAGGTGACCGTGGCGCGCGAAGTCTTGAAAGACTACCCCCCGTGCACCACGTTATTCCCGGACTATTTAGGACCTACTGAGGAAGAACGCGCGTGGGCGCTCTATGGCGAGCTACTGCAGGACTAAATAAGAGCTCTAAATCTTAAAAAGTGCCGGCACCGCGCTTACTCGTGGTGCGCTACGCCGAGCAATTCAAGGCGCCGTGCAACATCGGCGCCCGCCGATATCGCGCTCACTTTTTTGTCGATATAAGCGAGCTTGCCATCCGCATCGATGTAGAAAGTCCAGCGTGCCGCGAAGGTTCCAAGGGTTAACACCCCATAGCGTTGCGCGGTGCTCCCGTCGGGATCGGACAAGACCGGAAAGTTCGCATGATTGGCCTCGGCAAACTTACGGTTAGTGGCGGCATCGTCGGTACTCGCCATGAACCACGCGACATCAAACTTACGCAGAATTTCAGCGCTCTCACGGAGCGCCTTGCATTCGGCTGTTCAGCCGCCGGTGAAGGCTTTCGGAAACCAGGCCAACACGACCATTTTTCCGCGATAGTCCGTCAGCTGATGGAGTTTGCCATCGGAGCCCTGTAACGCAAACGCGGGGGCTGGATCACCGACCGCCAGTTCGGCCGCAAGACTGGCGGCGCCCAACATGCCGCACAGGAGCATTACCGGCAGACGGAAAAATTTGGCATGGCGTGTGTACATGGGGAGATCTCGCTATTGAGCGTTGGTCGACTGTAGACGATTGAGCACGACGTGAACCCGTGGCTGTCGATTATAGTGCGGCGCGCCTGATTTGCGCGCAGATTCCGGCGGTGGGCAAGCCGCGCTGCCAGTCAAGCCTTAGCATCAGGCCATCGCCGGCTACGCAATATTCCTAAATAGCTCAGTCGTCAGCCGTCGCCGACAGCGACGGTTCCGGCAGTTCGACCAGCGCCTCTTCAATTGCCGCTAAACAGCGCGCTTCGTCTCCTACCTGCTCGAACAACAACAGTGCCAAGCGTGCCAGGAAGAGCGCCTCACGCGTGGTGCCTGCTTGCGTAATCGCCCTGGCGCAGCGGGCATAGACCCGATCGCGGGCCGCCGCGGGGAGTTGCTCTGACGTGGTCATACGAGTTCTCCCCGCGCTTGTTGGGCACGCGCAAGTGCTGCGCGAAATAAGGCAGCGGTCGCGCGCCGCCAGCGCGCCGCGACATGGCCGTCGGGTCGCACGAGATAGGCGGCGCCCTCCAGCGCACCGTAGCGTGCGGCTAGCTCGCCGTGTGCCGCGAGTCGCACGCACGTGACGTTCGTCGGCACCTGGAGAGCTTGATCAGCAGCGCCGAATATCAATAGTGTGAAGCCAACGCCTAAATTCTGGATTAGCATGCTGCCATCATCCAGCGTGACATCGAGGAGCACTTCACCTGGCGCAGGGCCCGCACCCAGATCATCACTTGCGCTCGAGAGGGGCGAAGCTGTGTAGCTAATCGCCGCCGTCTGGCGCGGGTTGATGAGTTGCGCGATGCCTTGCTGGCGGGCAGCGAGCGACAGTACTGCCTCGCGCAGCAAATCGAAACCGCGCGACGGCGGGGACATAAACTCTGTACTGCGCAGCGCGTTTTCGGCATTGATCTGGAACGCCTGCAGGCGCTCCTCGTTGAAGCTGTCGAGCAGGGCATCACCACCCTGCCCGGTGATCACATAGGCCAGCTTCCAGGCGAGATTGTCGGCATCCTCGAAGCCGGAATTCAAACCGCGAACGCCGAAGATTGGCAGGGCGTGCGCAGCATTGCCGGCGAACAACACGCGTCCGTGGCGGTAGCCTTCCAAGGTCATCGCGCCTGCGCGATAGAGCGAAGTCCAGACCGGTGTCCACTTCAAATGTCCTTCACCAAGCGCGGTCAGATGTTGCTGCACGAACGCATGCATTTGCGCGGGTTCCAGTGCGGCTGCCGTGTCTTCGCCGTGACGCAGTTGATAATCGATGCGCCACAGATTATCCGGTTGGCGATGCATGAGGACGGTGGCGCCACGCCTCCACGGCGGATCGAACCAGGCCCGCCGCTCGGTCGGGTAGTCGCTGGGGAGATCGATATCGATGATGACATAGCGCCCTTCGTAGGCCGTGCCGTGCAGGGCCAGCCCGAGCGCGTTGCGCACAAAACTCTGGCCGCCATCACAGGCGACTAACCAGGCGGCGCGCAGTACATAGTCGCTGTGCGGGGTTTCGATTCGCAGATGAATATCTGGAGTAGATTGCCGCAACTCGGTCACCTTGGACTGCCAGCGAATCTCAATCATGCCCGGATTGCGTGAGTTGACGCGTGCCACGGCATCTACCAGCAGTTGCTCGATGACGTATTGCTGCAGATTAAGCATCGGTGGCAGCTTTTGCAGCGGGTCCTGCGGCATTTCAAAGTGAAATACCTCGCTCTCGCCATAGAAGCTGCGACCACTGGTCCACGGCAGACCGGCGCTTAGAATTTCTTCGAGCGCACCCAGGCGCTGCAATATCTCGAGGCTGCGGCGGGAAATACAAATGGCGCGACTACCCATGCACACGGTGTCGTCGGCTTCCAGCACGACACTGGGTACGCCATGGCGGGCTAACCCTAGGGCAGTGGCCAGTCCGACTGGCCCACCGCCGCAAATCGCCACGCGGTGCATTCGGGTCTCTACCCCGTCCTGCAGGGCGGGCAGGGTCGCCGGATGTGTTTGATAGACAAACGGTCCAATGCGTGCAAAACGTTGCTCGGCGATCACACAGTGGTCTCCTGCGGTTAATATCCAGGTTAGTCTTGAGGCGCGCGCAATCTTAAGGCCTTTAGCTAACCGAAGACGATGCTCTGCGGTTACCCCGGATTGAACCGTTATGCCCTGACCGCGAGGATCAGCCGTGTCGATTTTTGATCGCAAATCAGGTGGCGACCACACAGTGCGCGACTGGCTGGTCGCTCTCAGCTGTTTGCTTGGCATTGTCAGTAATTGTTGGGCGCGTGCGCCGCTGATTGCTGCGGCTTCAGATTTGAATTTCGCGCTCACCGAGATCAACGCCAAGTTTCGCGCTGAAACCGCGCGCGAAATCACCCCAGTGTTTGGTTCCTCGGGTAATCTTTATAGTCAAATCCTGCAAGGCGCACCGTTTCAGCTGTTTCTCTCGGCCGATGAAGCGCTGGTGTTCAAGCTTGCCGAGTCCGGCAAAACAGCGGATCGCGGCAGGCTCTACGCGATCGGACGCCTGGTGTTGCTGCTGCCGCAAGACTCGCCGTTGAAATTAGATGGTCATCTCCACGATCTCGTCGCGGCATTTGGCGATGGCAGGCTCACTAAATTTGCCATCGCGGACCCCGCGCACGCACCGTACGGTCAGCGCGCACAGGAAGTCTTGCAGCGGGTGGGACTGTGGCCGCAGATCCAAGCCCGTCTGGTGCTCGGCGAGAACGTGTCGCAGGCCGCGCAGTTCGCGATTTCCGGTAGCACCCAGGGTGGGCTTGTCGCTTATTCGTTGGCGCTGACGCCGGCCCTCAAGAAGCTCGGTCGCTATGAATTGATCCCACAGGAATGGCACACACCACTCCGGCAACGCATGGTGCTGTTGAGCGGTGCCGCTGAGACGGCACAGGCCTTCTACCAATACCTGCAAACACCGAGCGCACGAAAAATACTGCTGCAGTACGGTTTCGCGCTGCCCAATGAATGACTAGGCAGGCGGCTTAGCATGGACTGGAGCGCCTTCGCGTTATCCCTGCAGCTCGCGTGTGGCACCATGTTGATCCTGTTACCCATCGGGATATGGGCCGGCCGCCAACTCGCGTGGCGCGAGTTTCACGGCAAGGCGTTGGTCGAAGCGTTGCTCGCCCTGCCGCTGGTGTTGCCGCCGACCGTGCTCGGTTTTTATTTGCTGGTGGCGCTGGGCGGCGGGTCAGTGCTTGGTCGCTGGTATGCAGCGGCGAGCGGACACCCTCTCACTTTCTCTTTCGATGGGCTACTCGTGGCCTCGGTCATTTTCAATCTGCCTTTCGCGATTCAGCCAATGCAGCGCGCGTTCGAGGCGATCGCGCCGGAAGTGCGCGAAGCCGCACTGTGCTGTGGGATGTCCACGGCACGGATGCTGCGCCGGATCGAGTTACCGCTCGCCTGGCCTGGGATCCTGTCGGCGATGGTGCTCACTTTTGCGCATACCCTGGGCGAATTCGGCGTGGTGCTGATGGTGGGCGGCAGCATTCCCGGCGAAACCCGCACCATCGCCGTCGCGATCTATGATCGCGTGCAGTCCTTCGATATGGCAGGTGCCGGTCGGATGTCACTGCTGTTGTTGCTGATCTCGCTGGTGGCGATCGCTGCCTCCTACGCGATTACCAGCCACCTGAATCACGCGCGACGCCATGCTTGAAGCATTCGCTGGCTTGCGGGTTACCTTGCAGCAGTCGGCACCAATTGCACTGGAGGTAGAGATTGAATGCGGACCCGGCGAGGTGCTGGCGCTGGTCGGCCCTTCGGGCAGCGGCAAAACCACCGTGCTGCGCTGTATTGCCGGCTTGCACACGCCGCAGGAAGGTCGCATTGAATACGGTCCCACGCCGTGGCTCGACACCGTGCGCGGCCGGAATTTATCGACTGCGCAACGTCGGATTGGCATGGTCTTCCAGCACTACGCACTGTTTCCACATCTCTCCGCGCTAGACAATGTGCGCGAGGGGTTCGCCGATCCGGCCAGCGACGAAGCCCGCACCCGCGCCCGGCATTGGCTGCGCAAAGTGAATCTGGACGGCCTGGAGTCGCGACGACCGCACCAGCTTTCAGGTGGCCAACAACAGCGCGTGGCAGTGGCGCGTGCACTGGCACGTGATCCAGCGGTGCTCTTGCTCGATGAGCCATTCTCAGCGGTTGATCGCTCGACGCGCGAGAAGTTGTATGGCGAGCTCGCCGAGTTGCGCGGCGAGCTGAACATGCCTGTGATTCTCGTCACGCACGATCTGGACGAGGCGGTGATGCTGGCTGATCGCATGACGATCATGGCCCACGGTCGCACCCTTCAATCAGGGCCACCGCTGGAGGTCCTGGTGCGACCTGCCTCGGTGGAGGTGGCGCGTCTGGTCGGTTTGCGCAATGTGTTTGAAGGCGAGGTGATCGCGCACGACCGCGCCACCGCGAGCACGCTGCTGCAATGGCAGCAACATCTGCTCACGACGCGTTTGCAGGAAGACTTCGCGATCGGTAGCTCCGTAGCTTGGTCGATCCCGGCCGAGGCGGTCTTACTGACGGCCAGTGATCGTGCGCCGAGCGGCAGTCGCGATAATCCACTGGGTGGCCGTCTGGGCAAGCTGGTGCGCTTAGGGGATCGGGTGCGCCTGCAGGTATTCGTGCACGGCACGCTAGACACGCCGCTTGCAATGACGGTGCCGCGCCATCTTGCCGAGCGTTATGCGCTCGCGGAAGGGCAGTCGCTTACGCTGCGCCTGCGCGGAGAGCAAATTCACCTGATGCCGATGGCTGAGGCGCAGTGCTAGCGAGCCGCCTGATCTAGCGCGGTGGCTAAGGTCGGTGCGTAACCGGCTGGCGGCAGTGCGTCGAGCACGCCAGCGGTGCGCAGCTTGCCCAGCACGCGCTCGAT
>JANOVQ010000277.1:0-1901 GCA_031417495.1 Pseudomonadota bacterium
GAAACCCGCGGCGCTGTGCAGCTCGATACTTTGCGCGGCACTGGCTTGTTCACGCTGGAAACTTCGACCGTGCTCACTGCGCTGGAACGGCTGCTTGGTGCAGAAAACAGCCTGCCCCCACGCCTGGTTCTCGCCGCCACGGGCAATGGCACCTTCGCGCCAGACCACCTCGCTCTCGCCGCGCTGCAGGTGAATTTGCAAGACGCGGCGCCCGTCGCCCGCCTCGCAGCGAAGTTAAGCGCCCCGCTGAAAATCGCCTTTGCCACACCGCGCGCGCTGCTCGCGTCGCCCCGACCGATTGCCGAGCTGCAGCTGGGTCCTCTGCCATTAGCGTGGCTGAATGGCTTCGTCCCCGAGCATCAATTTGCCGGTGAATTGACAGGCGATTACGCCGTGGTGGTGGACGCGGAGGCGCGCCTCACGCTGAATCCGCTTGCGCCAACCCATTTCGCGCAAGTCCGCATTCAGCGCCAAACCAAGGTACTCGCCGATCATCTCGATCTGACGGTGAAGCCGACGGCAAGTTGGTCAAGCGATTTCCTGCGCTGCGCGTTAAACGACATCGAACTTCAGGCAGATGCCAAATCGCTCGCCAAGTTGAATATTAAAGTGGCCAGCAAACAGGACGGCGCGCCGCCGCGCGAATGGCGTTATCGGCTGCAGGGGCAGCTTGACTTCGATACCTTGCGCAAGCTGCCGGTGGTCGCGACGGCCGTGGAATCTTATGCGCTGCCGGCCCACCTCAAGGTCAATTTTAAATCGCTGATCGGGCAACGCGCGGCGCATGTGGCGGTCGAAAAACTCGATCTGAAGCTGGGCGCCCCGGCGCAGGCGGATGTGCTGGTGGTGAGTGGCTTGCAAACGTTCCGACTCCAGCTCGGCGCGGATGGCCTGACCTTCGAGAATCCGCGCGGAGATTTAGCGACCGCCGCGCTTAAAGGGCTCGATCTCGCCTGGCTGAATCCGTTTTTGCCCGAACTCACCGTGGAGGGGCGGCTGGCGAATGCCGCACTTACTCTCAGTGCACCGACCGCGAAAACGCTGGGGGTAAGGGCGTCTTCGCCGCTGATCGTGCAGGGGCTGTCGCTTAAGTCGGCCGGCAAACCCCTGCTGCGCAGGTTGGATTTGGTGACCACGCCGACGGTAGGCTACGGCGGGGATCACCTCGAAGTTACGCTCACCGAGACTGCCTTGCGGTCTAACGGGCACTCGCTGGTGACAGGAGATGGCCACCTCAAGCTAACCGCGATAAGCACTACGACCCCGGGCCTCGTGGTGGCAGGCACCCTCGCGCTGGACCTCAATGCACTAGCCGCGCAACCGCTGGTGGCGGACGCTCTCCCGCAAGCGCTGCCTACGATCCCGATCACCGGCAAGCTCGCGTTTGCGTTGAATGGCACGTCGCAGGCGTTCACCGTGAGCAAGGCGCAGGCCGATTTCAAACTGGGCAAGCGGGCGACCGTGGTCATGGCGGCGGAACCTGGACTCGCAGTGCAGACCACGCTCGCCGCCGGCGAGAATCTTGCGCAGCACGTGATTGGTGCGCTTGCGCTCGATATCCGGGATCTGCCGTCCGCTACGTTGGGTGAGTTCATCCCGCTTGGCAATCTTTCTTTCGCCGAAATCAACTCAAGTCTGCGTTTGCGCTCGGATGGCAAATTATTGCGCGCCACCAGTCTCGCGCCCTTGGCTATCGAAGATGTGCGCGTCACTGATGGCACGCGCGCACTGTTTAAGCCGTTCAACCTGCAGACTACCGCCAACCTGCGCATCGAACGGCAGAGTATTCGTGGATCTTTTGAAACCACTGCACTGACCTTCGCGGCGCAGACGGGTCGCGCGGCACTAGCCGGCAATATCAAGGCGGAGATTGAGCCCGGGCGAAAAGTGCCGTTGACGAT
>JANOVQ010000278.1:0-2110 GCA_031417495.1 Pseudomonadota bacterium
CAACACCAGAATTAGCGAGCCAATCATGCCGAGAACGATGCTATCAGATGTGAGTTGGGAGAGCTTAGCCAAGCTCATGAAAGCGACGGGTCGTGTCTACAACAAGTGTGAACACCGTCTGACGTTGGAAGGGATCCTTTATCGAATGAGAACAGGGTGTCCGTGGCGCGAATCCAGGTCGCGATCGAATCTACGAGCAGTTATCACGAGCTCGTGGCGCAGGCGACTCATGCGCGTGGGCATCAGGTGTATCTCGTCGATCCGCATCGTCTAGCGCATTATCGGGCCAGCGTTGGCCAACGCGTGAAAGCCGATCGCCAGGACGCGCAATTGTTGGCCCGCTATCTTGAGCGTGAAGTCGGCGAGCTGCGGGTGTGGGTGCCAATCACGGCGGCAGAGCAGGGATTTTGGCGATTGTTAAGACGCCGAGCCACCTTGGTCCGTGCGCAGGTTCAACTTCATCACAGCCTCGTCGAACTGGATTCGCTGCAGGCGGATGTTGATACTTTATTAAAGAACCTCGACCAGTTGGTACACAAGATCGACCGCGCCTTGATGACGGAAGCGAAGCGCATCGGTTGGGCCGCGCAATTTGCGCGGTGCCGTGCACTGCCTGGGGTCGGTCCATTGACGGCGTTGGCGTTGGTGGCGCTTTATCATCGCGGAGAGTTTGTCCGTGCCGATGCGTTCATCGCGTTCATGGGGATGGACGTTCGGGTGCGCGAGTCAGGCCAATGGCGTGGACGGCGCAAGCTGACCAAGAAGGGCGATCCCGAGGTGCGACGGTTACTGTTCAACGCCGCCATGCAGGCCCGACGTAGCCCCCTATGGGAGCCGTATTACTTGGCGCTACGCCAGCGCGGATTGAGTGCCACGGCGGCCTTTGTGGCGCTCGCTCGCAAGCTCGTGCGGGTCTGTTTCGCACTACTGAAGAATGGAACTGAATTTAATCCAGAACTACGGTTACGTACTTGCCCTATGACATAGAATCTATACTCGAGTGAACGACCCTGGCTCTTGCCTTCACATTTTTTACACGAAGAGGATTGCGTCATGCCGAAAATGAAAGAGATGGGGCTGATTACTGAGAACGTCAAAGCGCACCAGTATATTGCGCAAGCACAACTGGCCGAACGCATGGGCTTCAGCAGTTTCTGGGTGCCGGAGGATTACGCCTTTCCTGCCGCATTTAGCACTTTGGGTGCGATCGCCGCCGCGACCACCACCATCAAACTCGGTACCGGGGTGGTCAATCCCTACACCCGTCATCCGGTCCTGTTGGCGATGGAATTTGCGGCGCTTGATCAAGTCTCGAAGGGCCGCGCTATGGTCGGTCTTGGCGGCGGCGTCAAGCTTTGGATCGAAGCGCAGATGGGCATCCCGTTCGCGAAGCCACTCAGTGCCCTGCGCGAAACGGTCGACATCATGCGCCGTCTCTTTGCCGGCGAAACCCTGGAGCAGAACGGTCGCGTATTCAAAGTTGGTCACGGCATGCGCTTCGCGCTCGAACCTGAACGCACGCAGATCCCGATTTATCTCGGTGCAACGGGCGCGAAGGCACAGGCCCTAGCCGGTGAGATCGCTGACGGCGTGATGCCGTTTATGATTGCGCCCGACTATATCCGTGACATGGTCCAGCAGGTTCAGGTTGGCGCGACTAAAAGCGGGCGCAGCCTGCAAGATTTTGGCATGAGCGCGATGATCTTTCTCGCCGTCGATGATGACGACCAGGCCGCGCGGGAAAGTATCAAACCTTTGATCGCGACCTTCCTCGGCGCCTTCGCCCATCAACCCGATCTGCCATTATTCGACGAGTATGGGTTGTCGCCAGCCGACGTAAAGACCTTGCGCGAAAGCTATGCCCGCGGTGAATTGCATCTTGAGATGGTCAGCGCAGCGATGATTGATGGCTGGTCCTTGGCCGGCAGCCCCGAGCGTTGTCGCGACGGACTGGCGATGCTGATCAACGCTGGCATTACCGAACCGGTGTTTGCGCCATTCGTAATTCCGCCAGGCGTGGCGTTCAGCGAGCACATGGCATGGCTGCAACAGCATTTATGGCGCGACTTCATTTAAGTTGATCGATGCGTCATCAGCATGGACCAGCGCG
>JANOVQ010000279.1:0-2416 GCA_031417495.1 Pseudomonadota bacterium
TGCGCGCGCAGGCTGGCGGCGCGAACGCGAGTGCCGAGATCGCGCTGCGGCTGCAAGGTGCGCAAACCGCGTTGGCGGAAGTGCAGCGCAAGTACTCGGCGGATCACCCGGATATCCGCAAGCTGCAACGCGAAGTGGATGCGCTCAAGGCAGAGCTTGCCGTCGCCGCGAAGAATGCTCCGGTCACGGCGCCGTCGAATGCCAAGGTGGACAATCCCGCCTATATTCAATTGCAGGCGCGGCTGGAGGCGACCAACAACGATCTGCGCGCCTTGCAATCCCAGCGGGCCGCGCTTAAAGCAAAGCTCAGCAATCTCGAATCCCGCATCACTAAATCCCCGCAGGTCGAGCGCGAGTACCGCATGCTCATGCGGGATTATGAAACGGCCCAGAAGAAGTACCAGGAAGTGATCGCCAAGCGCCAGGAAGCGGAACTGGCCGCTAACCTGGAAAGCAAGCAACAGGGCGAGCGCTTCACGTTGATCGAACCACCGGTGATTCCGGAAGAACCCGCGAAACCGAATAGGCTTGCCATCGGCCTGCTCGGCGGGTTGTTGTCGCTGGCGGGCGGGATTGGATCTGGCGCGCTGGCCGAAACACTCGATAGCCGGATTTATGGCCGCAGTGGGGTGTCGCGTTTGCTGGGGGTGCCGCCGCTTGCGGTGATCCCAAAAATTGAAACGGTCGGGAGCAAACGCAAACGCCTGCAGAATCGGCTGTTGCTGGTGAGCGCTGCGGTGATCGCCTTATTGCTTGCGTTAGTGGCAGTCCATATTTTCTTCCGACCCTTGGATGTGCTGTTCTATCAAGTGCTACGGATCATGGGCAACGCATGACAATCCTCTCCTAGGCCGCAACGACAACTCATTACGGGACAAACCGCTATGGAAAGAATCAAACAAGCCCTCGATAAGGCGCGCGCGGCACGCGAGACCAATGCGCCGGAGGCCCCACCCGCCAATCCGACGGCGAGCAAGGCGCCAGCGACGGCGGTGGAAACGGCGATTGAGTATTCACAGACCAAAATCGCAAAAGCTGACAGCACGACACTGCAGAATAATCGCGTGATCTATGGCGAGAATGATCGAGTGGGGCTTACCGCCTACAAGATGTTACGTACCCAGGTGTTACAGCGGATGACCGCGCGCAGCTGGAATACGCTCGGTATTACGAGTCCCGCGCCGGCCGACGGCAAAACACTGACGGCGATTAATCTCGCCATTAGTCTGGCCCGCGAACTGCACCACACGGTGCTGCTGGTAGATACCGATCTGCGCAATCCCAGTATTCATAAATATTTCGGGATTAAGCCTGCCGCCGGCATTGGCGATTATTTGCTGAAGGGCGTGCCGCTGGGTGAGGTTCTCATTAATCCAGGGATTGATCGCCTGGTGATTCTGCCTGGCCGTGCCCCGGTGGAGAACTCCTCCGAGATCCTCGCTTCACCGGCGATGGGGGAACTCGTGCAGGAATTGAAAACCCGCTATCCCGCACGCATGGTCCTATTCGATTTGCCGCCGGTTCTGTCGGCCGACGACGCACTTTCCTTTACGCCCTTCGTGGATGCTTTCCTGATGGTATTACGCGATGGCAAAACCGGACGCGACGAATTAGAGCACGCGATGGAGATCATGAAGGACGCGACGATTATCGGCACCGTGCTGAATGCGTCGGACGAAAAGCTTTCTGCGTATTACTGAAGATGCACGGCGTTACTGCTAAACCCCACTCTCGCGGAAAGCGCGCTGCTTTTATAAACGCCATCCCGGCGCAGGCAGGGGGAATCCCGGGGGTGAGATCCATGCTGAGTTTCCAGCGCCGCTGGATCCCGGATCTACGCCGCATTCGCGGCTTCGTCCGGGATGACGGCGTGTGGGGTGGGCGTCGGCCCGCGGTTTTGTCAGACCGTGAGTCTCGCGCCTCGTCCTCCGGCGCGCTTCAAGCCCAGTCCTCCGGGGCGCCCAATATCCCGTCATCCCGGAAAGCGCGGAGCGCTTATCCGGGATCCATGCAGTGCCTCAGGCGGCCCTAGGCATGTACGAGAAGCACTTCGGCTTTCGGGAAAAACCCTTCGCGCTTACGCCGGATCCCGCGTTCTTATACCTTGGCCGCAAACACGGCATGGCGCTCACCATGTTGGAATATGGTGTGACCAACGACGCGCCAATTATCGTCATCTCCGGTGAAATTGGTTCAGGCAAAACCACGCTTATCCGTCACCTGCTCAACACGCTGCAAGAGAACACCACCGTCGGCTTAATCTCGAATACCCACAAGGCTTTCGGGGAGCTCATTCAATGGGTGGCCATGGCCTTCGGGTTGCCTTTCGAGAATAAGGAGAAGGTGGCGCTCTACAGCAACTTTGTCGACTTCCTGATCCGCGAATATGCGCGCGGCAAGCGCACGGTGCTCATCG
>JANOVQ010000280.1:0-2654 GCA_031417495.1 Pseudomonadota bacterium
GACGACAAGGGCATCATCTGGCCGGCGAGCATCGCGCCCTTCCAAGTCGCAATTGCGCCCATTCACATGCATAAGTCTGAGCGTCTACGGCAAGCGGCCGAGGCGCTCTATGCGCGTTTCACGGAAGCCGGCATCGACTGCCTGTTCTACGACAAGAACGAGCGCCCCGGCGTGATGTTCGCCGATTTGGAATTGATCGGGATCCCCTATCGCTTCGTGATCAGTGATCGCGGACTGGATGCCGGGACCCTGGAATACAAGGCACGCACGGATGAAGAAGCCGAGAATATCCCGCTCGAAGAGGCGCTGCCGTTGATCGTGCGTAAGCTGCCGCGCCATTGAGGTTCTAGCGCTACGCGCGGATCGTAAAGCCCGTCGCTGCCGCGAGCGGTGCCGGCGCGATCCGCACTGCAGTCACTTGCGCGTGCCGCGGCCCCTGCCAACACCAATCGGCAAACGCGGCTAATTGGTCGGGCAGCCCAATCGCGTACGCTTCCACCGCGCCATCGACAGTATTCCGGACCCAGCCAACCAGACCTAGATTCGCCGCCATGCGTTGCGCCGACGCCCGATACGCAACGCCCTGAACCCGGCCTTCAATCAGAAATGTTTGCGCGCTAGGCAAAATGTGCATAAAAATCTAAGCGTCAAGGCGCGGGACGGATGCCGCTATCCGCTGACCCAACGCGTGCGTGAATTCAGCGCCGAATAAAATCACTAACCACGAGAGATAGAGCCAGAGCAGGAACAAGGGCACTGCAGCGAACGCGCCGTAGATCACTTCCTGCTGCGGAAACGCCTTGAGGTAGTGGGTGAAACCCTGTTTGGCGCACTCAAAAAGCAACGCAGCGAGCGCGCCGCCGTGCAGCGCCGAGCGCCACGCCACCCGCCGATAGGGAATCAGTTTGTAGCACGCGGCGAACGTGAGCCAGGTGACCAAAAATGGCACCATGGCGAGCGCGATAGCTGAGGACGCACGCTCCACTTGAGTTTGGAAAATCGACAGCGAGGCGGCGAGCGCAGTGGCCGCGATTCCGGCCGAAAGTGCTAACGGTCCCAACGCCAGAATCGCCATATACAACCAGCCGCGATGCCACCAGGCGCGGTGGCTGGTGACTGCCCAAATGGTATTAAAGGTCGCTTCCACCGTCGCCATCAACACGATGGACGAAATCGCCAAAGCGAGCAGTCCCAGCGTTTGCAGACCTTCGGCCTGGGCCACGAATGACCGCAGATAGGACTGGACTTGGATGCCGCGCGCCGGAATAAAATTCTCGAAAATAAAATCCTCGATCGCGACATGCCAGTCATAGAGCGCGGGCACCAAGGCTAGCGACGCCAGCATCACGGCCAACATCGGAACGAGCGACAACACCGTGGTATAGGACAGCGCTCCAGCCGCCTGCGCACAGCCGTCCTGCATAAACTCTCGAAGCACCCGCCGGAGGAAACGCGCTTCCGCCTGCACGCTGGCCGTGAGGCGCGCGCGCGATGTCACCCGCCGTCCTTCCGGCATAGACTGCACCCTTGAAGTCGATGAACTAAAGCTGGGAGCGCCCACATGGAGACGATTATCTATCACAACCCGCGCTGTTCGAAATCACGTGAGACGTTGGCGTTGTTGGTCGCCCGTCAAATTCCACATCACATCGTGGATTATCTACAGAACCCGCCTGATCGCGCGACATTGGAGACCCTGCGTTGCGCGTTAGCGCTGCCGCTCCGCGACATGGTGCGGCGCCAGGAGGCGATCTATCGCGAGTTGAACCTCGCAAACGCCGACGACGACGTCGTACTGAACGCGATCTGCGCGCATCCCGTTTTGTTGGAACGGCCGATCGTGGTGCATGGGGGGCGCGCTGTGATCGGTCGACCGCCCACTAATGTGCTCCCCCTGTTCGCCGAGACAGGCACGCCATGACCGAGATCCTGGTGCTCTATTACAGTCGCCACGGTCATGTGCGCGAAATGGCACAACTGATCGCACGCGGGGTACTGACGGTGCCGCAGTGCACGGCGCGCGTGCGCACGGTAGCGCCCTTGCACAGCGCGCCGGACGCGCTCTCGAGCGACGGCGATCCTTATGTCAGCAAGACCGATCTCCGCGAGTGCGCGGGCTTAGCGCTCGGCTCGCCCACGCGCTTCGGCAACATGGCCGCGCCGCTCAAGGCATTCCTGGAGACGACTTCGGATCTGTGGCTGTCCGGCTCGTTGATCAACAAGCCGGCAGCAGTGTTTACTGCCACGAGCAGTCAGCACGGCGGTCAGGAATCGACTCTGCTCTCCATGCTGCTGCCACTGCTCCATCACGGCATGGTGATCCTCGGCCTACCCTACAGCGAAGGTGCCTTGATGACGACCGAAACGGGCGGCACGCCTTATGGCGCGAGCCATGTGGCCGGCCCGCACAATGATCGCGCGATCAGCCAGGATGAACGCACGTTATGTCTGGCGCTGGGGAAACGGTTGGCGACGGTGGCGAAGTCGTTGGGTTAACGACTACGATCACGGAGGAGAAGCGAAATTTCTTGGTGGACAAGGATGGCCAAGCCCAGCGCGTTCTGCACGAACTCCGTCATCCCGGGCGGAGCTGCGGAGCAGTGGAGACCCGGGATCCAGGGGCGCTTGATGTTCAGGATGGATCCCGGATAAGC
>JANOVQ010000281.1:0-3745 GCA_031417495.1 Pseudomonadota bacterium
GTTGCCCGATCTTCCAGCGGTCCGCCGCAATCACCGTGACGGGACACACGAAGCCACCGAGGCTGGGGCCATCGGGCCCGAGGATGACTGGCATATCGCCGGTGAAATCAACGGCGCCGATCGCATACGCATTGTCGTGCAGGTTGGAGGGATGGAGACCTGCTTCGCCGCCGTCGGCGCGCGCCCAGGCGGGCTTCGGTCCGCGCAAGCGCACGCCGGTGCGACTGGACTGATAGTGCACTTCCCAAGATGTCGCGAAAAAGGTCGCGATATCGTCCGGCGTAAAAAAATCCGGCGCCCCATGCGGACCGTAGATCACGCGTAGTTCACAGCGGGTGCGCAGGGGCGTCGCGCACTGCGGCTGTGGCGCGTGTACTGGCAAGGTCTCCGGCGGGTGGCCGATCCGCAGCACATCGCCGATCCGCAACGCACGTCCGCCATGCCCGCCAAAGCGACCGAGTGTGAAAGTCGCCGCACTGCCAAGATAGTCGGGCACGTCAAAGCCCCCATGCACGGTGAGATAGGCGCGCGCACCGTCGTCCGTTAACGCGCCGATCGCAAGGACACTGTCGCCGGCGATTTTGCAAGGCAAGCCCCATGGAATCTGCTGGCCGTCCACGCTTGCCGCCATACGCGCGCCGGTCAGGCAAATGATCGCGGCTCGCTTAAAGCGCAGACGTGGGCCGTCCAGATTGATCTCAAGACCTGCCGCCCGGAGTGGATTGCCGAGCAAGCGATTGCCGAGACGGAATGAGTAGTCGTCCATCGGACCCGAGGGCGGGATGCCGACCGACCAGTAGCCGAGCCGCCCCGGATATTCCTGCACCGTGGTCTCAGTGCCCGCTGCCAACACCTCGATGGTATCCGGTTGAAACGCAAACTCGCGCAAGGTCGCAGTGGTATGCGTCCCCGTCGCGAACGCCGGCAGCGCGAGCGCAGCTTGTAGATAATCGAGATTGGTTTCAATGCCGGCGACACGCGTCGCGCGCAGCGCGAGTTGCAGGCGAGCCAGCGCGGTCGCGCGATCGGGCGCATGCGCAATGACTTTGGCGAGCATCGGATCGTAGTAGCTCGAGACCACGACGCCGGTTTCGATCCAGGTATCGATCCGGACCTCATCTGGCCATTGCACATGACTCAGCTCGCCCGCCGCAGGCTGGAAATCTTTCGCAGTATCTTCAGCATAGAGTCGGGTTTGAATCGCATGCCCGATAAAGCCGGGCCGCAAGGTGGCGAGCGGTGGCAAGGTCTGCGCCGCCAGCTGCACCATCCACGCTACAAGATCGATCCCGGTCACCGCCTCGGTCACCCCATGTTCCACCTGTAAGCGGGTGTTAACTTCGAGAAAAAAGAATTCTTCGCTAGTCGCATCGACGACAAATTCCACGGTGCCCGCCGAGCGATATCGCACCGCCTGCGCCAAGGCCACTGCGTGCGCCGCGAGTGCTGTGCGGGTGCGCGCGGAGAGGCCCGGGGCGGGGGTTTCTTCGATCACTTTTTGATTGCGCCGCTGCAACGAGCAATCGCGCTCACCCAAGCTCAGCACTTCACCTGCACCATCACCAAAGAGTTGAATCTCGATATGCCGCGCTTGTGCGACATAGCGTTCGAGATAGAGTCCGCCATTGGCGAAATTTTTCTGTGCCAAGCGCTGTACGGTCTCAAAAGCGCTTCTCAGTTCAGCTTCCGTGTGACACAGGCGCATGCCTATACCGCCGCCACCGGCGGTGCTTTTCAGCATGACGGGATACCCAATCTCGGCCCCCGCCGCGCCAGCGGCCGCAACGTCGGGCAACAGTTCGGTGCCCGGCAGTAACGGCACCCCAGCTGCGCGGGCCAGCGCACGCGCCGTATGCTTCAAACCGAATTGCCGTAATTGCTGCGGAGTGGGGCCGATAAAGGCAATGCCAGCCGCCTCGCAGCGCTCGGCAAAGTCCGCATTCTCGGACAGGAAGCCATAACCCGGGTGAATCGCGAGGGCACCCGCCGCACGCGCAGCCGCAATAATCCGCGTGCCATCCAGGTAGGATTCGAGCGCAGGACCGTCACCAATCCAGATCGCATGATCGGCCTCCGTGACATGGCGTGAGGCGCGGTCTGCCTCCGTAAAAACCACGACGGATTCGATCCGGAGTGCGCGCAGGGTGCGCAGGATACGACACGCGATCGCGCCGCGATTCGCGATTAGAACTTTGTTGAACATGCCGGGGCCGTAGGTGATGTCATTGCGTTGGAAAACTTAATCCCATATCCACAGCCGAACCGGCGTCGGGTTGTACGCATTGCAGGGATTATTGAGCTGCGGGCAATTGGAGATCAGGACGATGACGTCCATTTCAGCGCGGAGATCGACCGACTTGCCCGGCGCGGAAATGCCGTCTTCGAAACTTAACTGCCCGCTGGCTGTGACCGGCACATTCATAAAGAAATTGATATTCGAAACCAGATCGCGTTTGCCGAGTCCGAATGACGACTCGGCGCACGCCAGCAGAAAACTGTCACGGCAACTGTGCATCGGCCAGGCGGCCAGGTCATAGCGCACCTGATTGCTCTCGGACGCGCAGGCGCCACCGAGGGTATCGTGGCGCCCGCAGGTATCGGCCACGATGGTCACCAGCGGATTGCCCTCGTTCGAAAGCAACCGACTACCCACCGTTAGATAGAGATTGTTCTGAGCCACCACGGTCTCGCTGGCACTGAAGTGCTCACCAGTGTCAGCGGCGTTGAAGAACAGCGTATCGACCGCTTGGTTGCCTTCGGTGTCGAAAATGCGCAGGGTTTGGCCGCGTTTCAGGACATGAATCCACGGGCGGCCCGCCGCCACAATTTCATCGTGCACAACCTGCGCAGAAGCGGGCGGGTTTTGCTGCTGATTAAGCGTCATGGGGTTGCCCCTGGCAGTGATAACGGGCGGTTAACGCATAGCCACGCCCATTTTCCGGACGCGAGGTTCGGCATCTATCGGTGGCCGGGGTCTCGCCGGTGTAAGTGATGGCGCAGGCGATCGGTTTGGGTTGCCACGGGGTCGTCGGATCCAGTCGATGCGGGCAGGTATTGAGCACTATCAGGGTGTCCATCTCGGCATGCAGCGCGACCATTCCACCGGCTGGCGAATGCTGCGTGCAGAAGGTGAGCGCACCCGTTTCATCCACCGTCACCTTGCTGAAGAAATTGAGATTGGCGACGAGATCGCGCTTATCCAAGCCCCATTTCCCGAGCTCGATCAGAAACAGTTCACGGCCATCGCGAAGGAATGCATTGCGGTGGGTCTGATAGGTCGTCTCACCGTAGCGCGCCGCGACTTCCACCCGGCGGCTCACGCCACACAGCGTGTCGTGCCAACCCACGGTATCTTCGGTGATCGCAACTAGGATCCGTCCCATGTCTGAGTAGCACACATGGCCCCGCGTGAGATAAGCGGTGGATTGCGCCTTGAGCGTATCGGCCATGTTGTAACGTTCGAGAAAATTCTGCGCGTTGAACAGCAGCGCACTGCAATTGCCGCCGCCTGCGAGGTCCGTTAAGCGTAGCGTGTAGCCGCGCCGCAGGATCAGCGACCACGCGCGCGCGCCGGGCAGGGTTTCTGCGAGCACCGTCGGTGATAAATCATGCATGGGGAGTCTCCGCGGTCATCGCCGCAATTTCTCTCATTGCTTTCCGATTGGGCGGCGCGTTGCGCTGCAGGGGCAGGTCGTAGGTGACGCGCGCGCCATAGGCATTCGGTGCCTGCGGATCGTGTCGAACC
>JANOVQ010000282.1:0-2334 GCA_031417495.1 Pseudomonadota bacterium
CGGACGATCTCACCGATCCTTCGCCGGCCACCACCTTTGCCCACTTGGATGCGACGGTGGTGTCGTCACGACAGATTGCCGAGCTCGGGATCTATCCAGCCGTCGATCCGCTCGACTCGACCAGTCGCCAGCTTGATCCACTGGTTGTCGGTCAGGAGCACTACGAGACTGCGCGCTCGGTACAAGGGACTTTGCAGCGCTACAAGGAACTGCGCGACATCATCGCGATTCTCGGCATGGATGAATTATCCGAAGAAGATCGACTGGCGGTCGCCCGTGCACGCAAGATTCAACGCTTTCTGTCACAGCCTTACTTCGTCGCCGAAGTGTTCACCGGCGCGAAGGGACGTTATGTATCGCTTAAAGACACCATTCGCGCTTTCAAAGCGATTGTCGCCGGTGAGTACGATCACTTACCGGAACAGGCGTTCTATATGGTTGGCACAATCGAAGATGCAGTGGAAAAGGCGAAGACCCTTTAAAAGCGCCGCCTCAAGGAACCTTCATGGCTACCATCAAAGTTGACATCGTCAGTGCGGAACGCGCTATTTTCTCGGGCGACGCAGCCATGGTGTTTGCGCCCGCTCTGCTCGGCGAAGTGGGGATTGCGCCGGGCCACGCGGCGCTGTTGACGCGGCTGGCGCCGGGTGAAGTTCGGGTCCAGCTCGTAAGCGGTGAAGAACAGGCTTTCTATGTGTCCGGTGGCATGCTCGAAGTTCAGCCCAAGGTAGTGACCGTGCTTTCCGACACGGCGATCCGGGCGCACGATTTAGATGAGGCGGCGGTGCTGAAAGCGAAGCAGGAAGCCGAAGACACGCTCAAGGACCGTTCCGGAAAATTGGATGTCTCGAAAGCACAGGCAGAACTCGCGGAATTGGCAGCCCAGTTACTCACTATCCAACGTCTGCGCCGGCGCGGCAGCTAAAACCACCGGCACCTTCTGACGCAGTCTACTGCGTGCGGAGATCCCCTCCACTTTGCCGCCGATTGTCCGCTAAATAACGTAGCGGGGGTGGCGAAGACCGCCAATTCTGTGACCCGGTCCTGAGCAACGACGCTTGTTCGGGGCGGTCGCCTCACGCGCGGATCAACTGCATAATTTGCGTCGTCGGCCGTACGCACGGCCTTTTCCTCACGATCATTGAACCCGGCTCGGGGATAAGAAAGGCGCAACTGAATGAATCTCTGCGTGTGCATTTTGGCGGCGGGACAGGGCAAGCGGATGTACTCCAAGTTGCCCAAAGTGTTGCATCGAATCGCCGGTAAGCCGCTGTTAGGTCACGTGCTCGATTCGGCCGCAGCACTGACGAGCACCACGCCAGTGGTTATTTATGGGCATGGTGGCGACCAGCTGAAGCTGTCTTACGCGGGACGCGAGATCAACTGGGTTGAACAGCGTGAACAACACGGGACCGGACATGCGGTGAGTCAGGCACTGCCGTCGCTACCACGCGACGCCTTGGTCCTTATTCTTTATGGCGACGTGCCACTGCTCTCGACTGCAACGTTGCAAAATTTACTCACCGCCGCCGAAGACAGCGGGTTTTCTTTGTTAACCGTCGAGTTGCCTGATCCTGGCGGATATGGCCGAGTCCTTCGCGACGCCAAGGGCGAGATCACGCGCGTGGTCGAACACAAGGATGCGACCTCAGCTGAATTGGCAATCACAGAAGTGAACACCGGCATACTCGCGGTACGCGGAGAATATCTGCATCAATGGTTGCCGCGGCTAAAAAATAATAATGCACAGGGTGAATATTATTTGACCGACTGCATCGCGATGGCGGTTAGCTCCGGTGTGCGGGTCGTCGGTGTGAGCGCAAACAACGTCAGTGAAGTGACTGGGGTCAATAATCGTGTGCAGCTGGCAGAGCTCGAACGCGCGCATCAACGCGCACAAGCAGAGACACTCATGACCGCCGGCGTGACATTGTTGGATCCCAACCGCATCGACATCCGGGGCACGCTTACTTGCGGTCAGGATGTCACCATTGATATCAACGCGATTTTCATCGGCGATGTACGCCTTGGTGAGGGCGTTATCATCGGGCCAAATTGCGTCATCAGCGATTCGGTAATAGACGAGCGCGTGGAAGTGCTTGCCAACTCGGTGATTGAGAATGCGCGGATTGGTCGTGGCGCGCGAATTGGCCCGTTCTCGCGGATCCGACCCGAAACCGAGCTTGGCCCGGAAGTCCATGTAGGGAACTTTGTCGAAATAAAGAAATCCACGATTGCGACAGGCAGCAAGGTCAATCACCTAAGTTACCTCGGCGATTGCGAGATTGGTCGCGACGTGAATGTGGGCGCAGGCACCATCACCTGCAATTACGA
>JANOVQ010000283.1:0-6099 GCA_031417495.1 Pseudomonadota bacterium
GCTGCCAGCGCGGCGCCGCTCGGCGAATAGCGACCTGGTTGATCGATTGGCACGCGGGTCCCTTCCGGAAAGATCAGCACCCACCAGCCTTGTGCGAGGCGTCGCTTGCCCTCGTGTAAGACCGCGCGCAAAGCCCGCGCACCAGCCGCGCGATCGATCGCGATAGGATTAAGACAGGCCAAGCCCCAGCCAAAAAAAGGCACCCATAACAATTCGCGCTTCACGACCTGACAATGCGGCGGAAACACAAACTGCAGCGACATGGTTTCCCACGCTGACTGATGCTTGCAGAGAATGACGCCAGGTTCTGCGGTGATGTGCTCAGCGCCCGTCACCCGCCAGCGGAGATCGCAGGTCAGCGCGAGCCACCACAGCGCAAAGCGCGACCATTGAATGATCGTGAAATAGCGCGCCCGCCGCGGCAGTGGCAGCAACAGAAACCCGATCAGCGAAAACAACACCGTGACCGGCGCCAGCCCGGTATAGAACAGGATTGCACGAAGCTGCGTCACTCAAGAAGCCCGCGCGCACAGCGCGTCGATGGCGTGCGCGAGATCGGGATACACCGCGAGATCCGTCCATTTGCGCAAGGATTCCGCAGTTGCCGCGCCATGACCCGTGCGCACCAGAATTGGTCGAACGCCGGCGGCCCGCGCGGCTTCGATATCGCTCGCACGATCACCGATCAGCACCGCTTCTGCCACGCCGAGACCACTGCGCGCAGCGGCGGCGCGCACCAATCCAGGCTGGGGTTTGCGGCAGTCACACCCTTCGCGCGGGCCATGTGGGCAGAAGAAAAACGCCTCAATTTCGCCGCCATGCAGCGCGGCCTCGTGCACCAGTCGATGATGAATACGGTGGAGATCTTCAAGCTTAAACAGGCCGCGCGCCAAGCCCGACTGATTGGACACGATGGTGATCCGGAAGCCGGCCTGGGTGGCCGCGCCAAGCGCGCCCAGACTACCCGGCAATGGTCGCCATTCCTGCGGACTCTTGATGAAATCAGGTGAGTCTTCGTTAATCACACCGTCGCGATCCAGAATCAGCAGTCGTGGCGTCATCAAGTGGTGATCAGCGCAATATCCGCAACGCGCAGGAACATCTGGTGGATTCGATGTAACAACGCCAGCCGCGCGGCGCGCAGCGCGGGTTCTTCCGCCATCACGAGGACAGTTTCGAAAAAGGCGTTGATCGGATCGTGCAGGTCAGCCAGGCGTTCTAAATAAGCGGCATATTCGCCAGCGGCCAGGCGCTCGGCGCTGTGGCGATCGGTCTCCATCACCGCTGCGGCCAGCGCAATTTCAGCGGGTTCGCACAGCAGACTGAGATCTGCCTCGAATGGCAGCGCCCCGGCCTTCTTGAGGATGTTCGCAATGCGTTTATTCGCCGCCGCCAGTGCCGCGGTCTGCGCCAGACGCGTGAAGGCTGCCACGGCCGCAATGCGCCGCGCGAGATCACGCGGCGCGCGCGGCTGGGTGCTAAGCACGGCCTCGATCACGTCACTGTGATAGCCGCGCTCCGTGAAATAGGCCCGCGAGCGCTCCAACATGAACGCAAACACCGGCTGCGTCTGGGCGGCCACGTCTTCCTTAAAACCCGTCGCCGCGAGTTCCAGCGCGGATCTCAAATCGAGCGCGGCATCGCTCTCGATACACAGCCTTAGGCAACCCAGTGCGGCACGGCGCAGCGCATAGGGATCCTTATCGCCAGTCGGGGCACCACCCACGCTGAAAATTCCAAGCAAGGTATCCAGTCGATCCGCGCACGCCACGCAGCGACCGACTGCCGAAGCAGGGATGTCGTCGCCCGCGAAACGCGGTTGATAGAACTCACCGAGCGCCTGTGCGACCGCCGGCGCCTCGCCATCATGCAGCGCGTAGTAGCGCCCCATGGTGCCCTGCAGTTCTGGAAACTCGCCCACCATCTCGCTCAGCAAATCCGCGCGCGACAGCCAGGCCGCACGCGCGGCGTGCGCCGGCTCCGCGCTGAAGATCGGGGCGAGCTGTTCGGCCAGGCGCATCACTCTTGCGGATTTTTGCAGGAGGCTGCCAAGGCGGCGCTCGAAGACAATCGCGCCTAGTCGCTCGGTACGTGCGGCGAGCGAGGTTTTGCGATCCTTGTCATAGAAAAACGCAGCATCGGCGAGGCGCGGCCTTATCACTCTTTCATTGCCGTCGCGGATGAGTTCTGGCCTTGCGCTCTCGACATTGCTGATGGTCACGAACCGGTTGAGCAGCTTCCCGTCGCTGGTTTCCAACGGAAAATATTTTTGATTGCCCTGCATGGTCGCGATCAGGACTTCGCGAGGCACCTGCAGGAAATGTGCTTCGAAGGTGCCGATGATCGGGGCCGGCCATTCGACTAGCGCCGTGACTTCATCCAAGAGCTCGTCACTGATGATGGGTCGGCTGTCCAAGGCGTGCGCCGCCTCTTGCACCGAGGCTGCGACCCGCGCGCGCCGGGCTGCGAAGCTCGCGATCACCTTGCCTTCTTGTTCAAGGCGATTGGCATATTCGCCGGGGGTGGCCAGGGTCAGGCGTGCGGCGCCCATGAAACGATGCCCACGGGTCTCATTGCCGCTCGCAATGCCGAGGATCTCGGCCGGCACAATCTCGGCCCCATGCAACATCACCACCCAATGCACCGGGCGCACAAATTCCTCGCTGCGCGCACCCCAGCGCATGCGCTTGGGGATTGGGAGCGCAGCGAGTGCAGCCGCGACCATGTCGGGCAGCAGTTCTCGACTCGCGCGTCCTGTCTGTTGTGCGCGATACACCAACCATTCGCCTTTGTCGGTCTGCACGCGCGCGAGGTTTTCAAGCGCGACGCCGCACGCGCGTGCAAAGCCCAGCGCAGCCGGGGTAGCTTGTCCATCGGCGGCGAAGGCGGCACTCACGGCGGGACCGCGGCGCTCGACGGCTTGCGTGGGCTGAGTATGGGCGAGTGCGGTGACTAACACGGCCAGGCGGCGCGGCGTCGCAAAACTGGTGACTGCGGTAAAGCTCAGCGCCGCCGTTTGCAGACGGCTTTCCATTTCCGACGCGAAGCCTTGCGCGAGCGCCTTGAGCGCCTTGGGCGGTAATTCTTCGGTGCCAATCTCAACCAGAAAATCGGCCGCACTCATGCGGCCACTTCCGCCGTAGTCTGCTTCAACATCGGGAAGCCCAGTGCTTCGCGGGTCGCGTAATACGCTTCGGCGATCTGTCGCGCCAGGGTGCGCACGCGCAGGATGTAACGTTGCCGTTCGGTGACTGAAATCGCGCGCCGCGCATCCAGCAGATTAAAAGTATGTGAAGCCTTAACCATCATTTCGTAGGCCGCCAGGGGCAACCCTACCTCAATCAGACGGGCAGCTTCCGCCTCACACTTATTGAACCATTCAAAGAGAATCTCAGTGTTCGCCTGTTCGAAGTTGTAGGTCGACATCTCGACTTCATTCTGATGATAGATGTCGCCATAGGTCACGGTGAGATCGGGATGCTCACTCCACAGCAGGTCATAAACTGAATTCACGCCTTGCAGATACATCGCGATGCGTTCCAGGCCGTAGGTGATCTCACCAGAAACCGGGCGACAATCGAGGCCACCTACCTGCTGAAAATAAGTGAACTGTGTGATCTCCATCCCGTTCAGCCACACCTCCCAGCCCAAACCCCAGGCGCCGAGGGTGGGTGATTCCCAGTTGTCTTCCACGAAACGCACATCGTGCACCCGCGGATCGACACCCAGCTCGACCAGGGACTCGAGGTAGAGCTCCTGCAGATCCGCCGGTGAGGGTTTGAGAATGACCTGGAACTGGTAGTAGTGCTGGAGACGATTGGGATTCTCGCCATAGCGCCCGTCGGTCGGGCGCCGCGACGGCTGCACATAGGCCGCGCGCCAGGGCTCTGGTCCAATGGCGCGCAGGAAAGTAGCCGGATGAAAAGTCCCCGCGCCCATTTCCATGTCGTAAGGTTGCGCGACCACACATCCGCGCGCACTCCAAAAAGACTGCAATCGAAACACCAGGTCTTGAAATGTCCGTGGCGATTTAGGGCTCAGGGCCATGCTCTATTTCTACTGACGTGATGCCGATTTGGCGGGCGAGTATAGCGGGTGGGGTGGGCGAGTGTCGCCTCAGGCATGTTCCGCAAAGTGGAGCGACCACCTCGATCCGTGCGCGCGAGTGTCGTGCTGTCACGTGCGATCCTCGTCGCCAGGCGCCAGCGCGCCGCCGACGCCAGCAGTCCATAAATGTTGTGCCGCATAAGCGCGCCATGGCCGCCAGGCTTCGGCGCGCGCCAAGAGTTCGCGCGAGGTCGGCCGACGACCTGCGTTATCTTGAAAGGCGCGCAGCAGCGCGACATCCGAAGCCGGGAAGGCATCGGGTTCGCCCAGTGCGCGCAGCGCGATGTAGTGCGCAGTCCAGTCGCCGATGCCCGGCACAGCACGCAGCCGCGCGAGCGAGATTTCAAGCGACTGAGCGGGGCGCAGCAAGCTCGGATCGGCGAGTACGGCTGCCGCGAGGGAGGACAGGGCTTTCGCGCGTGTGCGCGGCATCCCCAGCACGCTGAAATCGATCTGCGCGAGTTGTGCGGGCGTTGGGAAGAGATAGCGTAAGTGCGGATCGCCGTGCTGCGCGATGTCGAGTTTGGTGCCGCAGGCAGTGACCAGTTTACCAGCGAGCTGGCGCGCCGCCGCCAATGTAATCTGCTGGCCGAGTACTGCACGAATCGCGAGCTCGAAAGCGTCCCAGCCACCCGGCACCCGCAGCCCGGGGCGTTGCGCGATCAGGCGCGCGAGGACCGGATCCGCGGCCGCAAGTTGCACTTTCATGGTGGCGATATCGGCGTCGAGACCGCCCAGGTGTTCGACTTGGCGTGCCACCGCAGGCAGCGCGTGAGGGCCCGCGATATTGAGTGTGACTGCAAGTCCTGCGCGCCCCGGCGCTGGTGCGATTTCCACTGTCCCCGCCTGGCCCGCGCAGCTTAGTGTGCGGCGATAGCAGCCGTTCGCGACCACCTCAACACCCGAGATCGCGCGTTGCGCAAGATGCTCAAGCATCGTCGCCCAGTCATAAGGTTCACGCCAGGGGAGGAAAAATTGGCGCGCAGCAACTGACATTGCTGCGCGCTAGCGGTGACCGCTTCCGCACCTGAGAGCGGGCCGCCTACGGATAGGAGATGCTCAACCCCTCGGCGATTAGGGCGGGTTGCGTCTGGCCCTCGATCTCGATCACATTCTCGAAGGTGGCGCGAATGCCGCCGTCTTTTACTTCATCGGCGGCCAGCAGCTTTTGGCGTAAGCGCACGCGCGAACCCTCGGGCACTGGTGCCGTAAAGCGCAATTTATTCAGCCCGTAATTGAGGCCGCGAGTGCGGTGCACGATCATCCAAATGTTCGCGCCAAGCCGCGGTACCAGTGAGAGCGTGAGGAAGCCGTGGGCAATGGTTTTACCCCCCGGCATTTCCTGCTTGGCGCGCGCCACATCCACATGGATCCATTGGTGATCACCCGTCGCCTCGGCGAATTTATCGATCATGGCCTGATCGATCGTGACCCATTCGGAGACCCCGAATTCCTCACCTAGGTGATTCTTCAAGTCTTTGGGATAAGCGATGACGCGCATGACGGGTTCCCTATTTAATTCAGTTAAGCACAGCGTTCCAGCACCACCACCGGGATCTCGCGCTGAGTTTTTTCCTGGTAGCTGGTGTACGGAGGATACATCACTGCCATCTGCTTCCAGATCGCGGCGCGTTCAGTCCCACTGACCACGCGGGCTTTCGCCTTAAACACCTTATCGGCGACCTGTACGTCGACCAGACTCTGCGCCAGCAGGTTGTGGTACCAGCCGGGATGTTTGGGTGCGCCACCCTTGGAGGCCACAATCGCGTAACCCCCGTTGACCTCGCCATAGAGCAAGGGCATCACGCTTTCTTGACCGGATTTGGCGCCCACGGTGGTAAGCAACAAAGTCGGTAATGGTCCTGGTCCGCCGGCGAACGCGGAGTCCCACAAGTGGCCGGCCGCTGGATTCTTGAGATATTGATTGCGGTGCTCGGCAATCCAGCCCTTGGTGCTGGCTTCGATGATCGGGTCGCTCATGGGAATTTTCTC
>JANOVQ010000284.1:0-5122 GCA_031417495.1 Pseudomonadota bacterium
GATCACTTCCGCCGCTTTAACCGACATTTTCTGGGCGAGCTCGGCGACTGTCACACTTTCCGGGATCAGCACGTCGCGAATTACCGGCTGGGTAGGTCTCTCGAAGCCATGCTTGGCGCCGGCTTGGGTCATTGGGCGGCGCGGCGGCGGTTGCTTCTTCTTGCGCTTACCCGATTTATCAGTCGCAACGTGCAGCTCTTTGCGCCCAGGTCCGCCGCGATTCTCGCGATCCGGGGTACGATTGTCCGGTCGAATTTCCGGGCGCTGCGTGAATTCTGTACGCCCGCGCGGTGGCGGTGGAGGCGGGAGCTCAGGCACGGGTAACGGTACGCTCGGTTCGGGTTCAGCCACAACTTCCGGCTCTGGCTTGCTCTCCGGCTCTTCCGCGACATAGGTCGCGGGCGCAGGCGTGGGCGTGGGCGCTTCGCTCACGACAATCTCGACTGGGGTCACAACTTCATCGTGTCTCGCCCGCTCAGCGACCGCCTGGCCGCTCGCGGCGGCCAGGTCCAGCCGCTTCTGATCGAGCTCGGCCGTTTCCTTTTCAATCCGCGCCGCTTCTTCCTCGGCGACCACACTGCGTTTAACGTAGTTCTTGGTGCGGCGAATTTCGACAGCGACGGTCTTCGCGGCCACCGGCTTAGTGGGCACGCGCAGCCGGCTGCCCTTCGCTTTTTCGGCTGGGATCTTGAGTTCGCTGACCGTCTTGCGCTTCAACGTGATTTTGCTGGGCTCGGGTGTATGGTCGTCCTTCCCATGCAAACGTCGCAGGTATGTCAGCAATTGGCTCTTTTCAATCTCGGTGATGATGTCTACCGATTTCTTGTCGGCGAGACCTGCGGCGCCCAGCTGCGTGAGCAGGCGCTCCACCGGGATACCTATCTGACTCGCAAAGTCACTGACCGTAATTTCAGCCATCGGTCGCTCCGGAATTGCTTGAGGACTCGGCAAACCAGGGTTCCCGCGCCGTCATGATGAGTTGCGCCGCACGTTCGGCATCCATGCCCTCAAGCTCAAGCAAATCGTCTACCGCCTGGTCCGCCAGATCTTCCATGGTGATAATGCCCTTCTCCGCCAGTTGGTAGGCGAGCGCCTGATCCATCCCGGCCATGGCCAGGAGATCCGCAGCCGGTCGTGCATCACCGACCTGCTCTTCTGAGGCGATCGCCCGCGTTAGCAAGAGATCTTTGGCACGTTGCCGCAACTCCGAAATCAACGTCTCGTCGAATTCTTCGATCCCCTGCATCTCGTGCTCCGGTACATACGCAATCTCTTCAATCGTGGTAAACCCTTCCTGGACTAGGATGGCCGCGATTTCTTCATCGACATCCAAGAGATCCATGAAAGTCTTCTGCGATTTCTGGGTTTCGGCCTCACTTTTGGATTCGGCGTCCGCTTCGGTCATCACATTGAGTTCCCAGCCGGTGAGCTGGCTCGCCAGGCGGACATTTTGCCCGTTGCGACCGATTGCCTGCGAAAGTTGCTCCTCCACCACCGCGACATCCATGCTGGTAGCGTCTTCATCGACGAGGATCGAGACCACTTCTGCGGGAGACATGGCGTTGATCACGAATTGCGCAGGATTCTCATCCCACAAAATGATATCCACCCGCTCGCCCGCCAATTCATTGGACACCGCTTGCACACGCGAGCCCCGCATGCCCACGCAGGCACCTACCGGATCGATTCGGGAATCCGTGCTACGCACCGCGATTTTTGCCCGTAAGCCGGGATCTCTGGCCGCGCCGTGGATCTCGATCACGCCTTCGCCAATTTCGGGAACTTCCAACTTGAACAGCTCAATGAGGAGTTCGCGCGCGGTACGACTCACGAAAAGTTGCGGGCCGCGCTTTTCGGGCCTCACTTCGAACAGGTAACCGCGAATGCGATCCCCAGGTCTGACCACTTCACGCAGGATCATGTGTTCCTTGGGAATGATCGCTTCCGCATTGCCACCGAGATCAAGGTAGACGCTACCGCGTTCGACCCGTTTCACAACGCCCATGACGAGATCGCCGATCCGGGTTTGGAAAGCTTCGACGACCTGTGCGCGTTCGGCCTCACGCACTTTCTGCACAATCACTTGCTTCGCCGTTTGCGCCGCGATGCGGCCGAAATCTGCAGCCTGCAACGGTTCTTCGATGAACTCACCGGCGCCAATCGCGGGTAGTTGAAGCACTGCATCCGCGAGCCAAATTTGGCGCTTCGGAAATTCCAGCGCTATCGGATCGTCTTCATCAAGTTCAAATTTTTCGCGATGTGCAATCGGATCGACTGCCTCCCAGCGCTGAAATGCTGCGTAATCGCCGGTGCCGCGGTCGATTGCGACACGCACATCGATATCTTCGCTGTAACGCTTCTTGGTGGCGCTGGCGAGCGCGGCCTCTAGCGCCTCGAAAATGACCTCTTTGCTGACGCCTTTTTCGTTGCAAACCACATCAACTACGGTGAGGATTTCTTTGTTCATGTCATTCAGCCCGTATGCTTATGTCCTGGAGAACTCCGATTTGCGGTGCGCTTCTCCGGCCATTGCGGCACCAACCGCGTACGCTCGATAGCGTTAAATGGCATCTCGATGCGTTCGCTGTCGCATTCTAGTAAGACGGATTTGTCATCCGCCGCAATCAGGCGGCCTTGTAGATTGCGTCGGCCAAGGTGCGGAATGCGCAGCTTGGTGTGCACTGCCTCCCCGCAATATCGCCGGTATTGCTCGACGGTGAAGAGCAGCCGATCCAGGCCCGGCGAAGAAATCTCCAGCAGATAATCGTCCGCGAGCGCCGTTTCAGCTTCCAACAAATCTCGTACTTGCTTACTAACTCGCTCACAATCGGTGAGCGTTATGCCATCCGGATGGTCGATATAGACACGCAGTAAAAGGCCGTGCGGCTTGCGTTGCCGCTCGATTCCCCACAGTTCGTAACCAAGGCCGCGAATAGTCGGGCCAATTACGGACTCAAGAGTGTCACTCGAAACCAAATTTTGTCCTTATAAAACAAAAAGCCCCGTTTTCCCGGGGCCTTTTTGCTTAGATGGTAGCGGGGGCAGGATTTGAACCTGCGACCTTCGGGTTATGAGCCCGACGAGCTGCCAGACTGCTCCACCCCGCACTAGCTAGGGCGCGCATCGTACTGACTCAACACATTTTTTTCAAGCCTAATTCGCGCGCAAAACAGCGCGTGCGCAGATTGCGTCCCGCATCAATAGGAAATCGGGGCATGATCACCGCATCCGCCTGTCGTAACGTCGTCACCCGACAACGCTTTGCGCTGCTGGTACGGAAGTCTTGGCCTTACTTCGGGAGCATTCTATTGCCCGCCATGATGCACCTGCCGACTGAGCCCGCCGCGCAGACAACGCCATCCTGCCAAATGGTCTGCGCAAGGACCGCCTGCCGGAGCGTAGTCGCGGCCAACTTGGCGTCAGTTAAGTCTGCGAAGGAAAGCGTCGCCCCCGTGAGATCGGCACCGGACAAGTCGGCGCCGCGCAGAATGGCGCCAGTCAGATTCGCCCCCCGGAGATCTGCGTTGAGCAGCTTCGCAGCCGCTAAATTCGCGTACGCCAGGTCGGCCCCGGATAAGTTGGCGGCAGCCAGATTCGTGTCACTCAGATTGGCATTCTTAAGGCTTCCACCAGACAAATTCGCAGCGCTTAAATTGGCGCCTTGCTTGTCACAGAAATCCCACACAACGCCAGCTGCTGGTCCGGCTTCGCACTGCGCAACATGGGGAGTGTCGGTGCGCTGAGCCAGCCAGCTGCTCGCCACCAACACGCACACCGCGATTCCGATTCCGATAAACACCCGCGTGGGGGCGACCCTGGGCGAATCCAAGCTGTGCCACACCTGATAGGATTTTTCGCGGCTCTGAATCTCGTGAGGATCTTCCGGGCGGCGGCGCTCGGCCTGCTTGCGCACCTCGGTGTGGAGACGGGCGGCACGCAGCGCCGCCCGTCGTTCGTGCTGGCGTTCTTCGAGTTTGCGCGCGGCATCAGTCCCTTTGCTTTGTAGATGAAGCTCAAAGTCCGGAAATTCGGTTGCCGCCAGCCATTGTTCACCATCGGTGCTCAGGAAATCTGTCGCAATAATCCGACCTAAGCCGATATTCCGCTCAATCACAGCAGACGGGTACGGCCCACGTTGCTGACCGCCACGCTTGATATACCACAAGTGACCTACCGGCATCTCGGCGTTTTCCTAGGGCTTGTATAGCTGAGAGGATTTCCGCGGACTCATATCAAGTTTGTAGCGACCTTGCCGCTGGCGTCCGTATGAAGCTTGAGCAACCGGTCCCAGTTACGCGTTCAGCAGCGTGGTCACTGCCGCTCAATCGTGCGTGGGTGGTCGGCCAACTCTTGAACGTGACGGTTATCGGCCCCGCGGACCAGAACTCGACCGTGTTGAAAATTGGCAGTGACACCTTGATTGCGGCAGGCCCAGCTCCCGTGCCTGCGGGCGGGCGCTTCCTGGCCCGGGTCGTAAGTTTGCAGCCATTGCCGACGCTCGAGCCAATGCTCCTCACGACGGGCCCAGCGGCGCCAAAAATCGAAACCCTCACGTTACGGACTCTGTTGCCACGACAGCTCGAACTCGCACCGGCAATGCGTACCCTCGCCGCACAAACCCAACGCCTGGAACAGGCGGCCCAGGGTCGTGAGCTGCCATCATTGATAGGGTCAATACGAACGCTGTTGGCAAACAGTCCCACAATTTCCGACCTCACGACCCCGCTGCAGTTAATCCGCGCGGTCGCCCACAGCGGGGTGGGTCTGGAGGCGGCACTCGCCCAGCGGGTAGGCGATCCGAGTACGCCGCTGCCCACTCCAGATCGGAAATGGCAGCTCTTGAATTTGTTAAGACAAATTGATCTTCTCGCCTCACCAGTCGTGCGCTCAACCACGCCTCACATCTCAGATAAAGTCACCCCGGAAAATGGACCGGCCTTATCGCCTGACCATGGGCCGCGCACCGGCGCACCCGAGCGCGCCCCCTGGGATGCTGCCTTGAAGGCCTTCACAACCTCACTCAAAGAAAATCTGGAGGGCATGACAGCGCGGATCACCACGCGACAACTGCAGATCACGGAAGCAACAGCCAATGCTCAAACATTTGGCTTACTCGAGCTTC
>JANOVQ010000285.1:0-12290 GCA_031417495.1 Pseudomonadota bacterium
GCGCGATCGAACGGCAGCACAATCCAAGTTACTGCGTTTTCCCGAATTTTATCGTGCCCATCTCGCCCACTGGCATGCCCAGCGTCACGATCTGGCCGCGCACTGTGCGCACCTCGAGTGTGGAAGTCCTGTGGTTCGCGCCGAGCTGGGGCGAGGGACCGCGTCCGTCGCTGTGGGACACGCGGGTGGCCAATTTCGATCGCATCGTCGCTGAAGATGTTCAATTCGCCGAGCCCATGCAGCAGTCGATCGAGTCGCCCGGTTTTCGCGGCGTGCCGCTCAACTACCAGGAGCGTCGCCTCTATCATTGGCATGAAGAGATCGACCGACGGATTGGCGTGGAGCGCGTCCCCGCCCACTTACGCGTGACGCCGATGCTCGCGCGCTTCGTCGAGTAGGGACCGACGCCGAATGCAGGACAATCCGCAAATCCCCGATACGGCACTGGCTGGCTTCGTCGACATCGCGCAGCTTATCGCCGCTACCGCACACGCGAAAGCCACCACGGTTGCCATCGATGACGGCACGCGCGCCGTGTCCTACGCCACCTTTAATGCGCGTTGCAATCAAGCCGCGAAGGCGCTCACCGACATGGGGATCACGCGGGGCGATCGGATCGCAGTGCTCGCCGAGAATCGGATCGAATATTTAGAGTTGGCCGTGGCCGCCGCGCGCGCGGGCGCGATCCTGTGCGCACTCAACTGGCGTTTCACTGCCGCGGAGCTCGCGCACTGTGTGCACCTCACGGCGCCGACGCTGTTGGTTACGTCCGCGCGTTACGCTGCCGTCGCGCGCGACCTCCAGGGCTTACGCGTGATCGAATTCGGTGATGAGTTCGAGGCGTTGCTGGAGCGTAGTCCAGCAACCGAATCGCGCCTCATCGCGCGACCCGAGGATGGCTTCATCATGCTGTACACCAGCGGCACCACGGGCGCTTCCAAAGCGGCATTGATCAGTCAGCGCGCTGAACTCGCACGTTTCGCGGTGAGTCAGATCGATGGCGGCTTAGCGGCGGGTGATGGTTTTGTCGCGTGGGCACCGCTGTTTCACATGGTGGCGCTTGAACACGCGCTCCACGTGCTTGCCTTAGGTGGCACGGTGCACCTGGTAGATGGCGCGGATATCGAGCGCATCGTGCGGCTCGCGGAAACCGTGCCGCAATGGTGGCTGGTGCTGCTGCCCGGCATGCTCGACCGCGTGGTTGAAGCCATGGCGGTGCGTGGGCAGAAGCCCGCGCCTATCAAAGTTGTCGGGGCGCTGGCTGATCTGGTGAGTCCAGATCTTGTCGCGGCGACCTCGCGCACTTTCAGCGCCCCCTATTGGAATACCTTCGGCTCCACCGAAACCGGCATGCTGCCGTTCGCAGGCACGCGCTTCGGGGTGGGGCAACGCCCAACCAGCCTCGCCAAGGCTGCCAATTCACTGCACGCCTTCAAACTCGTGGACGAGGAAGATCGCGTGGTCGTCGCTGGCAAGCCTGGCGAAGTCGCGGTGCGCGGTTCAACGCTATTCAGCGGCTATTGGAACGCAGCGGAAATCAATCAACGCGAATTCCGCGGCGGTTGGTTTCACCTGGGCGATGTGTTTGCCGAGCGCAGCGACGGACTCTACGATTATGTCGATCGCGCAAAGTATCTGATCAAGACCGGCGCAGAGAATGTTTACCCGGCGGAGATCGAACGCGTGCTGATGAGCGATCCGCGCGTGCTCGAGGCAGTGGTGGTGCGGCGGCCAGACGCGCAATGGGGCGAAGTGCCAGTGGCCCTGGTCTGCTGCAGCACGCCCGCGCCGAGCCGCGAAGAGTTGCTCGGCTTTTGCCGGACTAAACTCGCGGGCTACAAGATGCCGAAAGACATCCACTTCATCGCTTCACAAGACGAATTTCCGCGCAGCACCTCGGGTAAGATCCTGCGTCAGGTGCTCGAGCAGCGCGTGCGGTAGGGATCTCAAGGAGGCGTGGACGTCGCGCCAGCAAACTTTAATTAACCGTCGGCAGCCTTCCGTCGTTGGTCCTCCGCAATGCGGAGCGGCGCTCGATTCCCTCCCCAGAGACGCTTATCCTGAACCCTTCTTATCATCCTTGTGCAGAGGTCAGCCGATGTCCGACGTGTTTGGTTTTTGTGACGCCCGCTTCAGCCAGCTGCGCGACATTCTCGCGGCCAACCTTGCGGCCGGGGAGGACCTGGGGGCTTCCGTCGCCGTCACCTTAAGAGGGGTGCCCGTGGTCGATCTGTGGGGCGGTTGGATGGACCCGGCGAAGACTCAACCCTGGACCGAACATACCCTCACCAACGTGTGGTCGACGACCAAGACCATGACCAGTCTCGCCGCCCTGGTGTTGGTGGATCGCGGAGAACTCGACGTGCACGCGCCGGTTGCGAAGTACTGGCCCGAGTTCGCGGCCAATGGCAAGGCTGAGGTCAAGGTGCGGCATCTGATGTCGCACACGTCGGGGGTCTCGGCCTGGGCCCAGCCCGTGAAACTCGAAGACATTTACGATTGGGAGAAATCCACCGCGATGCTCGCCGCGCAGCCACCGTGGTGGACACCAGGCTCGGCCTCGGGCTATCACGCGTTCAATCAAGGGCATCTGGTTGGTGAAGTGATCCGGCGCATCACCGGCAAGCAACTCGGCAGGTTTTTCGCCGACGAAGTCGCAGGCCCGCTCGGCGCGGATTTCCACATTGGACTGCCGCCCGCGCACGACCACCGGGTGTCCAACATCGTGCCACCTCCGCCGTTGCCGTTCGACCTCGAAGCGCTGGGCCCGGACAGCGTCGCGTTCAAGACTTTCACCGGCCCCGCGCCGGATCCGAAAATGGCGTGGACCACGGCCTGGCGACGCGCGGATGTCGGTGCGGCGAACGGGCATGGCAACGCGCGCTCGGTGGCGCGCCTGCAGACGCTCGTCGCGAACGGCGGTGAGTCCTACGGAGTGCGGCTGCTGTCACCGCCGACCATCAAGCTTATTTTCGAGGAGCAAGCGAACGGCCCCGATCTCGCGATTGGCATTCCGCTGCGCTTCGGTATCGGCTATGGCCTGCCGGATCCGCAGACCGTGCCCTACCTGCCGAACGGCCGTGTGGCGTACTGGGGCGGGTGGGGTGGCTCGTTCGTGCTGGCGGATGTCGACCACCAACTCACGGTGGCCTACATGATGAACAAGATGGGCGCCGGTCTCATCGGCGGGCCACGTTCGGACGCGCTGGTGAAGGCCGCGTATGCGGCGCTGCGCTGAAATTCTGGACAGCACAGGACGCGAGCCGCGATTTCGGGGAGGGCCCGAGTGGCGGCCTCGCGCGCTGGACGTAGTCGGAATCCTAATCTGCCGAGGGCTGGCTTTCCTCGATTTATGCGTCAGGATAGAGGGCTGATTTCCACACACGAGGAGAGAGAAATGTTTTCGCACATCATGGTCGGCAGTAACGACATCGCGCGCGCGAAGGTTTTCTATGACGGGGTATTGGGCGCGTTGGGCGCGAAGCCCGCAATTACCGACGACAAGGGTCGTCTAATCTATATGCACAACGGTGGGATGTTTCTGGTGAGCATGCCCATCAATGGTCAGTCGGCGAGCGCTGCCAATGGCGGCACCATCGGTTTTGCCTGTGAATCGCAGGCCCTGGTCGATGCGTGGCACGCCGCTGGCGTGGCCAATGGCGGCACCACCTGCGAGGATCCCCCGGGCGTGCGCCAGGGCGGCTTCGGCAAACTCTATCTCGCCTACTTGCGCGATCCGGCCGGCAACAAGCTGTGCGGGTTGTATCGGGTGCCTTGAGTTCGCCCACGCGCGGAACAAGCGTCGCAGTAGCGTTTGAACCTGCGCGACAGGCGTCAGAATCCCGCTGCGGGATGCCGTTATGCGGGGACGGATTTTGCGATCTTTCCCGAATGGCACTTAACTTAAGGCACACCGACCCGGGATCCAGGGGCCTTCGATAATGGGCATGGATCCCGGATATTTGCTGGCGCAAATTCCGGGATGACGAAGGGGCAGAGTTCGGCCTGTTTAGCGAATTCACAGCTTGAGTAAGTGCCATTCCGCTCTGTCCCCTTTTCTTTGGATACGTAGTGCGTTGAATAAATATCCCGAGCCCTTGCTGACGCCGCAGTTCGTCCTGCTGCTGATCACGACGTCGATCGTCGGCCTGTCGTTCTCAACCTACTTCCTGCTGCCGAAGTTTCTTGCGGTCGAACTGGCGGCAGACGCCGCGACCATCGGCAGTCTCAGCGGGGTGTCACTGTTTGCCTCGGTCATCTGCATGCCGATAGCGGGCGTGCAAATCGATCGCCTCGGGCGTCGCTTGTTCATCTGCCTCGGGGCGTTGCTTTTTGCGGCGGCCTGCGCCGGGTTCCTCGTCATCGATCGGGTTGGCCCGTTGCTGTGGGCGCTGCGTCTGCTGCAGGGACTGGCCTGGCCGCTCTTCTACCTCGCCCTGTCCACCCTGGCGACCGACATCGCGCCCAAGGCCCGCATGGGCCAGGCCATTGGGATGTTCGGCGCGGTCATGATCTCGACGAACGCACTTGGCCCGGCGCTGGCAGAGTGGGGCGCCCACCTGTTTGGCTGGAACGCCGTGTTCGGCGCGACCGTAGCGGCCGCGCTGCTCGCGGCCTTGTTGAGCCGTTTCCTGCACGAAAAGCACCGGCCGCAGGCCCGTGCAGAGACGACCACCATGCTCGCACTCGTGCGGCGGCCGGGACTCAGGCGCGTGCTCATTGTGACCGCGATGGTCGGCTGGACCTTCAGCTCGATGTTCACCTTCTATCAGCCGTGGGCGCTTGCCAGTGGGTTCGAGCAGGTCTCGATGTTTCTGGTGGCGTTCGCCGGATGCGCGATGGTGGTGCGTGTGTGTGTCGGCGGCATCGCCGATCGCGTGGGTCGCCTGCGAGTCGCGCAGGCGACCCTGTTCCTCTACATCGCCGCGCCATTGTCATTGGTCTGGTTGCCGAGCCTGGGCCTGCTGCTGACCGGCGGCCTGCTTGGCGTCGCCCACGGTATGTTCTTTCCCGCCATGAACGCAGTGGCGGTCGATTTCGCGCGGGCAAATGAGCGCGGTAAGGCCATGGCCGCCTACAACGGCGCGTTCAATGTGGGGTTCGCGGCCGGCAGCTACCTGCTGGGCTACGTCGCCATCGCGACCAGCTTTCCGACGATTTTCCTGATTTCCACGGCAACCTGCGCGCTGGCGTTCGGGCTACTCGCGAGTGCACGAACAAGCCACCGCTAACTGCGGGTCACGGACGCATAGGCGCCTCTGAAAAGGACGCTTTTATTGCACCCCGAAGCAGCTGCGGTAGCGGTTTGGGTGGTGATCTCAAAGGTAGGTTGGGTGAGCGACGCGAACCCCAACATTGAACTCGACAAGGCTGCGTGATTAAGCGGAACTGCGCCACCCCTCGCGGGGGTGGCGCGCTCACGTTACACGCCGAAGTAGCTGAAGAACCGAATCTTGGGCTCACCCGCGAGCATCGCGCCCAGTGCGTTCATATCGCCTCGCTCACCGCGCCAGGCCAGATATTTTTCGTACGCCGCACGGGTATCCCATTGCTCGACGATGATGAGTTCGGTCGGCTCGTCCTGGTTCTGTCCCATGTGCAAGGTGACGAAGCCGTCGTAGGCCCGCGTATCCGGCAGCACGCTTCTGAACCAGGCGCGCGCGCCATCCACACACTCAGGTTTAACTTTGATTTCGAGGATCACTTGGCAGGTCATGAGGGGCTCCTTTGGGGTGTTCGTATCAAGAGGTTCGATTGTAGTGGAAGCCCGCACCGCTGCCAGTGGTAGTCAAATTTTTAAGGCTGATCGGCCGCCACTTCGACGAGGCGCAGTGGCGGCCGTGCGGGTCTCAACTAGCGACCATGCCAGCGTAGTCGCCCTTGGCGCGCCACTCGGCCAGCATCGCGTAGAAACTCAGCCCGCCATCCGGGTAATGGCCCTGCAGAAAGCCGTCGTTATTGGCCTTCGCGTTACCTTCGGCGTTGTAGTAACCAGGGGTACAGCTGGCGAGGTAGTCGGTCATCTGGTTCGGCGCGGTCACGAGCTTCAGATAATCCGCCTCGGCCTGCCTGGTCGGCTCCATGACCTTGAGGCCACGCGCGTTCGCGTCGGTGAACACCGCCGCGAGGTGCTGCGACTGTTTGTCCAGCTGGTAGGTGAAGTTCGGCGTGTAACCGGTCTGCGTGAAGCCCAGGTGATAGAGGTTCGGAAAGCCATGGCTCATCAGGCCGTGATAGGTACGCATCCCGTTTGCCCAGTGCTCGCCGAGCTTTACTCCGTCGCGCCCGATGATTTCGAGTTCGGCCTGGTGCGTGTAGGTTGCCCGACTGACTTCGAAGCCGGTCGCGAAGATCAGGCAGTCGAGTGCGTACTCGACGCCAGCGACGACCACTCCCTTCGCGGTGAGGCGGTCGATACCTTTGCCAGCGGTGTCCACCAACGTCACGTTCGGGCGGTTGAAGGTCGGTAGATATTCATCATTGAAGCACGGGCGCTTGCACCACGGCCGATACCAGTGCTTGAGCGCTTCGGCGGTTTTCTTTTCCGTCACCGTTTGCTCGCAGCGCGCACGCACACGGTTGTCGTGCTGGAAGTCCAGGATTTCGCCGAGCTGCTTCACTTCTGCAGCGGTGAGGTTCATGGCGCCGGAGCCGTCCATCAGCTCGCCGAGCGACTTGAAAAGCTCGGTCCAGCCGTCGTTGACGAGGTCTTCCTCCACCGCCACCCCGACCAGCAATTTGGTGAAGTTGTCGTTGCGCGCCTGCTGCCAACCCGGCTTCAGCGATTTGAACCACGCCGGATCGGTGGGGCGGTTACGGCGCTCGTCGACCGAGGACGGCGTGCGCTGGAAGACGTAAAGCTGCCCGGCAGCCGCGCCGAGATGGGGAATACATTGGATGCCTGTGGCGCCAGTGCCGATGATGCCAACGCGCTTGTTGCTGAGCTTGTCGAGGGTGCCGCCCGCGTAGCTGCCGCCGGTGTAGTTGTAGTCCCAACGGCTGGTGTGGAAGGTGTGCCCCTGGAAGTCGCGCAGCCCCGGAATGCCGGGCAGTTTCGGTCGGTTGAGCGAGCCGCTTGAGATGACAACCTGGCGCGCGCGGAAGACGTCGCCGCGATCAGTCGTCAGGATCCAGCGCGCGTCAGCCGCGTCCCAGCGCATCTCACGAACCTGGGTCTGGAAGTAGGCCCGCGGATAGAGATCGTAATGGTGGCCGATGCGTTGGGCGTGCTGATAGATCTCGGGGCCGAACGAGTACTTCTCCTGCGGCATGTAACCCGTCTCATCGAGCAACGGTAGATAGATGTAAGACTCGACGTCGCACTGTGCGCCCGGATAGCGGTTCCAATACCAGGTGCCGCCGAAGTCACCGGCCCGCTCAATGATCCGAAAATCGCGGATGCCGGCCTCTTGCAGGCGTGCCGCCATCAGCATGCCGCCGAAGCCCCCGCCCAGGATCGCGACCTCAATGGTTTCCTGTACCGGCGCGCGCGTGCTGCGCGCGGTGATATAGGGATCGTCCTTGTAGTGGTCGAGGTCACCGTCCACGTCCTGGTATTGCGCCGCGCCCTCCGGGCGCAGACGTCGATTGCGCTCGAAGTCGTATTTGCGGAGCAGCGCTTGGGGATCGAAACCGAGGACCTCGGGGCTCGGGATGGCCAGCTTCCCATCTTTGACTAATGACACGGGTTTGTTCATGGCGAGCCTCTCTTCGATCAATGGATGCGGACACGTTGGTCTTTACAGTGGACGTAATCTTAGGGATCGCTGGGTCAGTGATGCGAGAGCAAAACCTGCCAATCGCTAGTAATTTGGTGACACTGAGGGGTGACTGTCCCGCTGTCGCAAAGTTATTTAGGCGTATGGCGCGCGCGCCACTCCCCGGGCGACAACCCGTACCAGCGCTTGAAGGCCTTGCCGAAATTGGCGGGATTCACGAATCCCAGCGCGGCCGCCACTTCCTTGATTTTGACGGTGTCGTTGGCGAGTAACTCGCTCGCACGGGCGCGCAGGAACTCATCCATGAGCGCCTGGTAGGTCGTGCCGAGTTGGCGCAATCGGCGAATCAAGGTGCGTGGCGCAAGATGCAGATGAGCGGCGACTTCGGCGAGCGTCGGCAACGCACGAGTGCGATCTGCGACCGTAAAGGCATTCGTCAGGTGGCGCCGCACTTCCCCCAAGGTCGTGCGCTCGCGCGACGACGCGAGGGTTGTTTCACACTGCGCGAGCGCGTGATCCCAGCTGGATTTCGAATGATCGAGATTGCGCAGACTACGCCAGGACAACGGCACGACCAGCGCGTTGCGTGGCGTGCCAAACACCACCGGCATTTTGAAATACCGCCCGTAGCGATCCGCATAGGTGGTGGCCGGATAGTCGAGCTCGATCACGGCCTCGCTGAAATCGACGGCGTAAACCGTCTCCAGATACTGCTGCAGGATGAGGAGCGGTGTTTCCACGAGGAGCGGCTTAGAAGTCCCGAGTTCGATCAGCGGTTGCAGCTCGGCGTAGAAACGCCCGCCAGCGCAGCGACCTTGGAGATGGAGGTACGGGACGCGACCGGGGAAGAAGCGCACGAACGCATCGAGGCCGTCACCCAAGGTCGGTGCACTCATCAGCGCGAGGCTAATCGGGCCATGGAAATGATCGGAGAGCGTGCTCGCCCAATCGAGATACCAGTCCGGTTCAGGCGCTAGCGCGAGCGCGTTACGAATGTACTGCAAGGCCTGACGGACGGTGATGCGGCGAGCTTGCTCTTCAAGATCAGCCGGCGTGAGCCCCGTTCCAGCCAGCAGTTCGCCGCGCGGGAAGCGCCGGGCGAGGTGCCGACCGTAGGTGATCGGCATGAGCAATGCTTCGATGGCAATCGGATCCATGAAGGCGAATCAGCCCGCCTGTGTGCGGTCACCAAAGTAACAGAGATTGGCAGGAACGTCTCTTCCTGACGCAACCGTGCAGTCTTAACGTGCGTAAACTAACAACGGCGCTAAGCGACGGACGCCGTCCTCGTCGCCTAAGGGAGAAGCCATGACCGAAGCAGATAAAGTCGCGCGCAACGTATTCAAAGTGCGTTTATTCATCGATGCCTGGGAGGCGCTGGACCCGGACGTGGCAATGGCCTGTCTGGCAGATGACATCGTCTACATCAACCAACCCTTAGCCCCGGTCGTCGGCCAACGCGATGTGCGCAAAATCGTCGCGGGAATTATGCAGCTCACCCGCAAGGCGCATTGGGAGCTCAGAAATTGTTTCGGTCGCGGCAATACCGTTGTCACGGAACGGATGGACTGCTGGGACTTCGACGATCGCGGCTGGGGCCTCAAGTTACCTTGCATCGGCATGTTTGATCTCAACGACGCCGGCAAGATCTGCGGTTGGCGGGATTATTTTGACAATCGTCTGTGGTTCGAGAATGGCGGCCCAACCTTGCATCTCGATTAAGACCTTCACACGTTTACCGGCTTACGCAGCAGGAGATTCAGCATGGCAATTGATCCCAAAATCGCGCGCAACGAGGCCGTGGTGCGCGCGTTCCTTAAAGGCTGGGATAAGCGTGACGTCGAAGCGTGTATGGCGCAGATCACCGATGACATGTGCTATCTGAATCAGCCGCTCGAAGCGATTCGGGGCAAAGACCAAGTCCGCAAGATGATCGCGTCGATCTTCGAGCCCGCGAAAAGAGTGGAGTTCAAACTTGTGAACCTGTTCGGGCACGAGAATAAGGTGATCACCGAGCGCGTTGACCAATGGGACTGGGACGGCAGCGGCACCTGGCAGATGGCGCTCAAGGTCTGCGGCATGTTCGAGCTAACCGACACCGGCAAAATCTACGAATGGCGCGAATACTACGACAACGAGTACTGGAGCAAGCATGGGGGCCCCAGCTTGGTGTTGTAGCGGCTGAGTAGGGTCGCGCGCGATCACTCAGAAAGCGGCGCTCCCGAAGTCGCACATTGATGGGCACTCAACGCTTGCAGCACCCGACCACTTTGTGCGCTTTGTACGAACGCCACCACCGCAAGCTTCGCGCGGTTCGCGCGCGCGGGAATTGGCAGCTCACCGGTCCAGCGCACACCGCCATCAGCGAGCGCGAGAGGACCGATCCAGGTGCGCACGATATGGTCGTGCGACAAGGTGCGTCCGGAGTTTTCGCCAGCGGTCACCGTCGACGCCAAACCGTTTTCCGTCAGGGCGAGAAACAACGACGCGGGGCCCTCGCTGGCAGACGCCGTGGCCGCGACGCGCACGGCGAGCGCGGCGTCACCCTGTAAGGTTGCGTGGATCCGGATCGCCGCCGCCGCCGGTCGCGCATTGACGGCCTGCACCTGGTCGCGCAGCCGACCGCGCCAGGCACGCAGCTCGTCGCCACCCACGAAGAATTGGGGGGTGTACACGAGGGGCTGTTGACTGAATCCCGCGAGCCACCGCTGGCGCTCCCCAAAGTTGGTCTTGGCATAAGGATCCTTCCAGCCGATATAGTCCCAGTAGTCAACGTGCAGCGCGACGGGCACGAATTCGGCATCTGCGGCGAGCGCGGCCGGCAGCGCTCTCATTTGCGCATCGGCTGGCGGACAGCTCGAACAGCCTTCTGAGGTGTAGAGCTCGACCAGCGCACTGGTCTTCGCGCCACTGCGCACCTTACAGTCGGCCATGCTGGCCATGGACGCGCCAAGCAACAGGCTCGCCGCGAAAGTGGCTGCCGTCGGACGGTGGCGTGGCGGCGTGGCATTCATGCTGGAGATTCCTCAGGTGATTGGTGAGCGTGCGCCCCGCCGGAGCGGCAGACACGCACCCCCTGCAAGCGAATTCGCTGGCAGGGGGTGCGTGGTTACAGTGGTTTGAAAAAACGTTGAGCCGTCGGCGCTGACTGTCGATATCCCGGCAGGCCGGAATGACAGCCACGGCGCCCGGAACGTTTACGGACACGAGGCCGCGGGGGACAGGTCATCCGTGACTCCGTGATACATGGGTTAATTCGTCGACATCCATGCCTGTCCTCAAAAAGCGTTACGGCGCTGGCCTCATCCAGTTTGCGGATGCGCCGCGAGTTCACCTGCGCGCACGCCGCTCGCAAAAGCCGTATCGCAGAGCATGCCCTCGGCGCCCACCCAATCACCGGCGACGAATAAATTCGGGGCGATTGCGACTGGACATCTTCCCTGGTTGCCGCCCAACCTCGCTTGCGGAAAATCGTGCACGACGGTGGAGCTGGGCAACCATTGCGACGATTTCAGACAGGTTCGCCAGCCGGGTTGGAGTAAATCAAGTAATGCCTCAAGCTCTTCTCTGACCGCCTGCGACGGACGCTCGTCCACTTCCAAATATTTCGCGACATGAATCATCGCGCTGCCCGCCGGCGCCAGCTTGGCCGCAATGGAATGCACCGAAAGATAAACCGGCGACTCAATGCCAAGCGCAAATGTATGCGTCGGCTCTGGCAGTGAAGATAGTCCGACTTCCAGCGAAGCGGCGCACACACGCCGGGCGTTGCGCGCGGCGCTTTGCAAGGTTTCCATCGGCGCCAAGTCAGCGGCTTCTTGCGGCGAGGTCGCGAGGACGACTGCTTGCGCCTGGATCTGAACACCGTCGGCGCGGGTTGCAGACCACGCACTACCGTGAGCTGCGAGCCCGACTAGCCTTGCCCCAGTGTGGATTTGTACCCCCGCAGCGACGCCGGCATCCGCGAGTAGCTTCACCATCGCGCCCCATCCGTGATCCAGATAACGCACCCCGCCGTACACCAAGCGCATTTGATCAAATACCGCATCAGCGCTGGCGATTGCTGGTGCGTTTGCGTAGCAGGTGAGCCGTACCAGCATGTTAAGGATGTCTTGCGCGGGGGCGCTGGGCGTCAGGCGCGCGAGTGCGGCGGTGACGGATTCACCAGGTAGGCCGCTAAAGCCAGTACCGATTGCGCTCAATGCGTCGGTTAACGCGACATGATCGACGGCTGACATCAGCTCGCTTTGTGCTGTACTACCGAGACCTGGGGGTGCCGGGTAGAACTTCCCGTGGTGGACGACCAGCGCATCCGGGAGCAACGGCGCGCCACCTGGAGGATCGATCCCCAGTCGATCAAGCGTGCGTTTGGCCGCCCCGCCGAGATACAACGCGTGTGGACCTTGATTGAAATAGAAGCCGTGCTCCTCGCGCGATCGCGCGCGTCCGCCCGCCTTCGTCGCCGCTTCCAACACCAGCGTTTTCGCAACTGCAGAGGCGGCGCTCGCCGCCGCCGTAACAACAGCGAGGCCACCCCCCACGACCACCCCAACAGTAAAAAAAACGATAATA
>JANOVQ010000286.1:0-6578 GCA_031417495.1 Pseudomonadota bacterium
CGCTGCTTAAGGCGGGCGCCTTGCAAAGTGCGATTTTTAACAGCGCCAATTTCTCAAGTATCGCGACGGACGCCAAGGGCGTGATTCAAATCTTCAACGTAGGGGCCGAGCGCATGCTGGGCTACACAGCCGCCGACGTGATGAACAAGATCACACCGGCCGATATCTCCGATCCGCAGGAAGTGATCGCGCGTGCCAAGGCGTTGAGCGCCGAACTTGCCACGTCGATTACGCCGGGTTTTGAAGCACTGGTTTTTAAGGCCTCGCGCGGCATCGAGGATATCTATGAGCTGACATACATCCGCAAGGATGGCAGCCGCTTCCCGGCCATCGTCTCGGTCACCGCATTGCGCGATGCGCAGGAGTCCATCATCGGATATCTGTTGATTGGTACCGACAACACTGCACGAAAAATGGTCGAAGCAGAGCAGAAAAAGCTCGATCAGCGCCTGCGCGACCAGCAGTTCTACACGCGCTCGCTGATCGAATCCAACATTGACGCAATCATGACAACTGATCCGGCCGGTATTATTACCGACCTCAACAAGCAGATGGAGGCGCTGACCGGCTGCACACGCGACGAATTGATCGGCGCGCCGTTCAAAAACTACTTTACCGATCCGGAGCGGGCCGAGGCGGGCATCAAGCTGGTGTTGAGCGAAAAGAAAGTTAGCAACTACGAGCTAACGGCGCGCGCCCGCGATGGAAAAGAAACGGTCGTGTCTTACAACGCAACTACCTTCTATGATCGTGATAGACGACTGCAGGGCGTGTTTGCCGCTGCGCGTGACGTCACCGAAGGCAAACGTCTCGATCAGGTGTTGCAGGATAAAAACGCCGAGCTGGAAAGTGCGACTGCTGCAGCGGAAAAAGCCAATCTAGCAAAATCGGATTTCTTGTCCAACATGAGCCATGAGTTGCGCTCGCCGCTAAATGCCATTCTCGGCTTCGCACAGTTGATGGACTCCGATCCCATACCTCAAACCGTGAAACAGAAAGAAAGCACCGGCCAGATTCTGCAGGCAGGATGGTACCTGCTCGACTTGATTAACGAGATACTCGATCTCGCCATGATCGAGTCCGGCAAGCTGGTGTTATCGCAGGAAGCAATAGTGTTGAATGAGGTGGTGCTCGACTGCCGGGCCATGATCGAGCCGCAGGCACAGAAGCACAACATCGCGCTGAATTTTGGCCGCTTCGACAAACCTTGCTTTGTCAGCGCCGATCGCACCCGCGTAAAACAGGTCCTCATCAATCTGCTTTCCAATGCAATCAAATATAACCATCCAGGGGGAGCGGTGGTCATGGAATGCTCGGAGATATCCGCTGAGCGCATTCGCATCAGTGTCAAAGACACCGGCGCGGGATTGCCGCCTGAAAAGCTGGCGCAGCTGTTCCAACCTTTTAATCGTCTTGGCCGCGAGACCGGTGATGAAGAAGGTACCGGCATCGGCTTGGTGATGACTAAGCGCCTGGTAGAACTGATGGGCGGGGTTATCGGTGTGACAAGTACTGTAGGAGTAGGCAGCGTGTTCTGGGTCGAATTGATCCGAGCCGACGAACCGCAACTGGCGCTTGACGCAATCGACGCTGTGACATTTGAGCCTGCGCTAACTCGGCATGACGCCGCGCTGCGCACTCTGCTCTATGTCGAGGACAATCCGGCCAACCTGAAGCTAGTCGAGCAATTGATCGAACGCCGTCCATCGATGCGTCTTTTGAGTGCAGGCGATGCCACACGCGGCATCGCGCTTGCGCGCAATCATGTACCCGACGTGATTCTGATGGACATCAATCTACCGGGACTCAGCGGGCTCAGAGCGCTAAAAATATTAAACGAAGATCCGCTAACGCTGCATATCCCAGTCGTTGCCATTAGTGCTAACGCAATGCCACACGATATTAGTAAGGGACTGGAGGCCGGATTCTTTCGCTATCTCACCAAGCCCATCAAGGTCGCCGAGTTTATGGATGCGGTGGATGCGGCGTTGGAGTTTGCAGAATTGGAAGCTAAGGCCGAGTTTGTCGGTGGCATCAAAGGCACCACAGCGTTAAAAGGAGCCGGGTAAGAACTCGACTGATGAAGGAACTTTCATGTCGTGCGTCGATCAGATCGCCTAACTCTGAAATTGGGACAGATTTATTTTTCTGATCTGATCAGTCGCGCGCGCGACGATCTCGGCGGCAGAGATATTCTTTTGCTGGGATTCAGCGGCGAATTTTGCGCTATTCAGAACGCGAGAAGTTGGAGCGTCTGTTGGGGCCGCGTACAAACTGAGTCAGCGCGCCAGTCTGCTCCGTTGCGTGATGATAGCCGGCGGCTTATAAAGCCGGCATCAAAGCTATGCGCTTCGCGGCGCCGGATGCGCTCTAACGGCAGCTCGAATCGTCGACCCTGCCAAGGTACTTCTGGTGCGATCTGAACCATTGTGATCGTCCCTACTCAGGCTGGCCCGGCGTGAACCGGACGGGCATTCGCTTTACGTTCTGTAGCCAGTTGCTCGGAATTCGCTGCAGTTGGCCGTCGAGTTCAAGGTCAGGGCATCGCCGCCGCAGCTCCTGGAAGGCGATTCGCAACTCCAAGCGTGCCAGCGAAGCGCCAAGGCACATGTGCCGGCCCCCACCCCCAAACGCCAGATGCCGATTCGCCGCCCTGCCCACGTCAAAGCGATCGGGTCTTCAAAAAGCTCCGGGTCACGGTTCGCGGCCGCCTGCCAACACACCACGGCATCCCCTTCGCGAATCTTCTGGCCGCCAATTTCGGTGTCGCGCGTCGCAGTGCGCCGCATGTACAGCACGACGGATGTCCAGCGGTTGATTTCCTCGACCGCCGTTGCGATCAGCGAGGGATTCTAGGTAAGTTTTTGCTGCTCTTCTGGATGCTGGATCAGCGCCTCCATGCCCAGGGCCAGGGTCGCCCGAGTGGTGTCGACACCGGCTGCGAAAAGATGGATAAAAAGCCCTGCGCGCTGTTCAAGGGGAAGCCTTGCCCCGTCGACCTCGGCGCGACCTATCACGGTGATGAGATCATCGGCGGGCCTGCGCTGACGCTCTCGGTCGAGTTCGATCATGTAGGCAGTGGCTTCCGCTACCGCGTCAGCGCTCGACAGCGCTGCATCGGGATCGTTGAATCCAACGATCGCATCGGTCCAACGAAACAGCTGGGGTCGGTCACTTTCAGGAACCCCCAGAAGATCCGCCACCATCGACATGGGTAATGGCGCCGCGATTTCCGTGACCAGATCGCAATGGCCGCGCTCGATCACTGCATTAATCACGCGCTTCACGTTCGCACGGACCCGACCTTCCAGATCGCCGATCCGTTTGGGCGTGAAGGCGGACATGACGACGCCGCGCTGTGCGGTGTGCTCCGGTGGATCCTTGCCAATCATCATTGACCGGATAGCCTCCAGTGAACCGACAGCTGAGCTCGGGATCGTGACGCCACCACGCGCGGACGAGAATGTTTGAGCGTCCCGGGTGACGGCTGCGATATCAGCAGCACGCACCAGATTCCAGTAGCCCGGCCCCTCCTCGGGGGGCCACCCCGAAGGTGCCGCACTCCACGACACCGGCGCGTTTTTCCGCAGTTTTTCAAACACTGCCCAGGGCGCACCCTCTGCGAACAGTCGCATGTCGGTAAAGTCTGGCGCATTACTCGCAGTCATAAGTTCTCCTCCTTTCGATATTCCAGGGACAGTTTACTGATTACACGCCCAGTCCCGCGGGTTTAATACGCACGAACAACGCCTCACGATAGATATCCGTGAACTGTCCTTGCCCGGCGGCCACGACTGCCGTCGCGCTTCCGCCGTTCCGAAGGGCGCCTGCTGCGAGCGCGGCGAGGCTTGCAGCAGGCGGTGCCGCGCGAAGCGTCGCGCGAGTTGTGCGCCTATGTCCAGTTCGGGGCCGACGCCGCTGATAAATGCTGCATCAGCCACAGGGATTCCATAATGCTGAGGTGGCTAGAAAGTCCGGCCGCGCGATGGTCCAGGTGCGGTTGTCGCGGTGCGCTCAGGCGTCCCACGCAGCTGCCAATGCCGGCCGCGATTTGAGTCGTTCGATATAGGCGCGCACATTAGGCTTGTCTGAAATATCCGCCCCGAGGCGGGCGGCGACGATGGTGGCATGCCCGGTCATGATGTCAGCGCCACTGAATTCCCCGGCCAGAAACTCGCGGCCTGCAAGTCGCGCGTCGACTGCGTCCAGCATGCGGCCGAGTAATTTTACGGCGCGATCGACATTGGCCTGATTGCGGCGCTCGGGCGCCAACAGGAGAGTCTCGACGACGATCACGTTCACGGGCGGCATGATCATGCCTTCTGCATAGTGCACTCATTGCAGATACGGCGCGAAATCGCTGGAGGACACCGCAGGTTGCAGGCGGCCGTTGGCGTGTTTCGCGAGCACATACTGCACGATCGCACCGGACTCGAAAATCCGCGTGCCGTCGTCGTCATCGAACGCCGGAACCCGCCCGAGGGGATGCACTGCGAGGTACTCCGGCGCGCGCATTTTTTTGTCACCCAACCCGAAGGTCTCGAGTTGGTAGGGCAGCCCAAGCTCCTTGAACAGCCACACGATGCGTACGGCGCGCGTGTTCGGCGCGTAATAGATTTTCATATTCTGCTCCTAAGACGTCTGGTCTTTGTTTCCAGTGTGGCGGGTCCAATCACACCTTTCCTGATTTCATCGCGAATTGCACGCCACGCCTTTTGATCTCGCGGGTGTCGCGTCGCCCGCGGGATATTTCAGGGACAGTTTACTTATTACACGCGCAGACCCGCGGCTTTATTACGCACGAAAAACGACGCACGTTAGAAATCCGTAAATTGTCCCTGGTTTGTCGAAGCGACGCCGCCTCATTCGGGGCCCTTGATGAATCTGGTAAAAGTACACATTCAGAGCCACTAGTGGGCCAAATTGCACGTTCTGCGATTGGATTTTGTCACCATCAGCCTATAGTTCGAACACGCGATCTGCGGTTGAAATGGAGCCTCATAATGAACGAACTTAGCCGATTCCGATCGCGCGATGCGCTCATCAGTCTTGTGTTGGCCGGTTTCTCGCTATCCGCATCGGCGGACTTCGTATTTCCGTTTTCCAGCACGTTGCTCGTCGAAGGATTTGCCGTCAATCCCAGCGCCGAGCACCCGGGAGTCCATCGCGATTCGATCGGCACTGGTTCAATCAGCGATGACGCGCCGGACACGGTCGGATTGAATACCGCGCGTGGTACCGCCGCAGTTGATGCGTTGGGGTTACACGCATCGGCTGTGGTGCACGGCGCTACCACCAACGCCTTCGCGACGGCCCAAGCCCGTGCGACCGCAAATTTGGTGAATCCCTTCATCCTTGTGCCGCGCGAGGGATTTACCGGCGCTACCGCATTGGTGCGGATACCGTTTAGTTTTGGCGGGACATTGAATGCGTTCCCCTCGATACAGGATTGTCCAAGCTGCTTCAGCCTAAGTGAGGGCCGCCTTACCGTCGATGGTATGGTGGATCAACTCTTTGTTCAGGGTGTGGCGTCGCTCGGCACGATTAATAATGCGAACAGTGCGGTCGGAGGCTTCTCAAGATCCGGAGTCTTAGAGGGTCTTTTGCCGGTGAATACGGAGCTTTACCTCCGTGCAGGATTGTTGACGCAGGTGCATTGTCAGTCCGACACGGTCGCAGATTGTGGCGCTGAAGCATTGTTTGCGGGGACGTTGTCGTATACGGGTACCTCGCCTGACGCCGTCGACTTCGTGTGGGGGCTGACACCGACCTTAGCCGCCGCAGTGCCGCTGCCGGCGGCATGGATCCTCTTTGCGGCAGGAGTTGCTGGCCTTGCTCGAGCGACTAGAAGGCCAGCTAACTGAGTTCGGCGGGCGATTGCGCGCAGGACTTTCCTATCCGCGACAGGTCACGGAATTTCAGACCAACCACCATGATATTTCAGGGACGATATTTCAGGGACAGTTTACTGATTACCCGTAGAACTGTGGGACAGCCGCCAACAATACGAGCGCTATTTCGTCTGGCGCGAGCAGAGCGGCATGTTGGACCCACTCGCGACCATAGTCGACGGTCAGGCGAGCTTTCGCTTCTTCGATATCGTCGGACTGTAGGTTGGCGGGTAGTCCCGCTAGCTGGTGGCGCGGGCGTGACTCGCTTTGCGCGTAAGCTTGACCGGCAGGCGCTTCAAGCCACCGACGAAGTTCGACTGCACGCGCTCAAAAGGTCCGGTAATTTCAATCTTGTCGTAGCGATCCAGAAGCTCTTCCAAGGTCAATCGGATCTCCGCTTTTGCTAGCGGTGCGCCGAGACAGAAGTGTTCGCCAGCGCCAAATCCGACGTGCAGATTGGGATGTCGCGTGACATCGAATTCGTAAGGCCGCTCAAAGATCTCCGGATCGCGGTTTGCTGAGGGCAGCCATAGCACCACCCGATCTCCGGCACGCACCGGCTTGCCAGCAATTTGCGCGTCGCGCGTCGCGACGCGCATGACCGAAATGGCGGGATCGGTCCACCGAATGATCTCTTCAATCGCGAGGCGCAAGCGTTTCGGATCTTCGCGCATCAAGGCCAATTGT
>JANOVQ010000287.1:0-5317 GCA_031417495.1 Pseudomonadota bacterium
CGAATCCTCAAGCGTGAGGTCGCCACGCTCCATGCGCTCAACCATGCGTTCGAGTTCGCCGAGGTTGGCTTCGAAGTTCAGGGGGCTTTTACGTTTCAAAGGTAGTATCCGACTAGAGTGCGGGCACTGTAGCGAGCGTGCCTGCGGCTGGTCAACGGACGCGGTGATACGGTTGATTTCCGTAAGCTCGGCGCCTAGACTGCGAACAGTTTAGACTTAGTCTAAATTTCTCTGCGTCAAGCGCGGCATACCCAGGCACAACTTATTTTGGAGGGTCGTATGGCATCCCTAAAGGGCACCAAAACACAGGACAATCTCAAAGCGGCGTTCGCCGGAGAGTCGCAAGCGAACCGTCGCTATCTCTATTTTGCACAGAAGGCAGATGTGGAAGGCTATAACGATGTCTCTGCCGTCTTTCGCTCAACCGCAGAAGGCGAAACCGGGCATGCGCACGGTCACCTTGAATATCTGGAACAAGTCGGCGATCCCGCGACTGGGCAACCGATCGGCACGACCGATCTAAACCTCAAAGCGGCCATCGCGGGCGAAACCCACGAATACACCGACATGTATCCCGGCATGGCGAAAACCGCGCGGCAGGAAGGATTTGAAGAAATCGCCGACTGGTTTGAGACTTTGGCCAAGGCCGAGCGCTCACATGCCAATCGCTTCCAGAAGGCGCTTGACTCGCTGAACGGATAATTCGGGATAACGGACCTTAGTCCGCAGCCAAAGCCGGGTATTACCCGGCTTTGCTTTTGGCCCCGGGAACAGGAAGGAGCAGCCGTGGACGACACGAATGAAGCCAGACGCGAGGGCGGCCTTAGCGCTCCGACGCGGCACCCGCTGGATTGGAAAAGCCCCGACTTCTATGCCGAAGCGCCGTTGCTCAAGGAACTTGAACGAGTCTATGACATTTGTCACGGATGTCGTCGCTGCGTGAGTCTGTGTAACGCGTTTCCGACCCTGTTCGACCTGGTTGACGAATCCCCGACCTTGGAAGTCGATGGCATCGAGAAAAAGGATTATTGGAAAGTCGTCGATCAATGTTATCTGTGTGACCTTTGTTACATGACCAAGTGTCCGTACGTCCCGCCGCATGAATGGAATGTGGATTTCCCGCACCTGATGCTGCGGGCCAAGGCGGTGAAGTTCGAGCAAGGCGATGTTTCGTTCCGAGATCGAGTCCTTACCGCGACAGATCTGGTCGGTCGCATCGCGTCGATCCCGGTGGTTGCGCAAACGGTGAACGCGGTGAACGCCAATCAACCGGCGCGCAAAATTCTCGAAAAAGTCTTAGGCGTGCATGCAGACGCACCGCTGCCTAAATTTTCCAGTAACACCGCGCGCAAACGACTCGCGCATCGCGCATCGCCGCCGGTGACGCCGGTTGCGACCCCTGACACGACTGGGCGCGTGGCAATTTTCGTCACTTGCTATGGGGATAAGAATGCACCACAGGTGGTCGAGGATCTGTATGCAGTGTTATGCCATCACGGGTTAGACGTTCGTGTGGCAGAGGCGAATCAATGCTGCGGCATGCCCAAACTTGAACTGGGTGATCTGCGCGCGGTAGAGAAATTGAAAGAAGCGAATGCCGCACAACTAGTGGCACTGGTGGACGAAGGGTTCGATATCGTTGCACCAATTCCGAGCTGTGTGCTGATGTTTAAGCAGGAGTTGCCGTTGATGTTTTCCGACGACGTGCGGGTGCAACGGATCAAAAGGGCGTTCTTCGATCCCTTTGAGTACTTCATGCTGCGGCATAAGGCGGGGCTGTTTAAGCAGGACTTTCAGCAGACCCTGGGCAAGATTGCCTATCACGTGCCCTGCCATCAGAGAGTACAGAACATCGGTCTCAAAACTAAAGAGATTCTCGAGCTGGTTGCCGATACAGAGGTCACCGCGATCGAGCGCTGTTCAGGGCACGACGGTACGTACGCCGTGAAAGTTGAGAACTATGCGTTCGCAAAAAAAATCTGTCGCCCGGTGGTGAAGCGCATTGAAGATGGCGAGTTTGATCACTATCTAAGCGACTGTCCGATGGCAGGAGAATTGATCGAACAGGGCGTCGCGCGCCCGCGCAGCGGCTCGGCGTTCGCCTTGCTAAGGCTTGCATATGGAATCTAACCCGATGTCAACGCGCCTGACGCGTGGCGATTTAATGCCATTGGAACGCTATTACGCCGAGCGCCCCGCGTTCAAGCGCAAGGTTCTCGCGCACAAAGCGGCGCGCCAAATTCCGCTCGGCGCGCATATTACGCTCCTCTTCGAGGACGCCCTGACTGTTCAGTACCAAGTGCAAGAGATGCTGCGAGTGGAGCGCATCTTTGAAGCGGAGGCAATCGACGAAGAACTCGCCGCGTATAACCCGCTGATTCCGGATGGTGAAAATTGGAAGGCGACGATGCTGATTGAATACGAGGACGAGGCGGAGCGACGGGTGGCACTCGCCAAGCTGGTGGACGTCGAGCATCGCGTGTGGGTTAAGCTCGGGCAGCATCCGGCGGTGTTCGGCATTGCCGATGAAGATCTCGATCGCAGCCGAGAAGGTAAAACCTCTGCGGTCCATTTTCTCCGTTTTCAGTTGACCGCCGAACAGATCGCGGCCGCGCGCGCTGGCGGCGCTCTTGTGATCGGCGTCGATCATCCGCATTACCAATTCAGCAGCGACGAAATTCCCGCTGCCACTCGCGACTCGCTGCTCGCCGACCTTGCTTGACGCGGTGCGCTGCTTGCACCAACATCCGCGCCGGTTACGGCGGGGAAGAGGTAAACGCGGCAAGTCCCACGGTGGTTCAAATTGAGTTCAAGATACGACGCAGTTGATATTGAAGTCCTGACCGGCCTTGAGCCTGTGCGCAAGCGACCGGGCATGTACACCGACACCTCTCGTCCAAATCATCTCATTCAAGAAGTCGTCGATAACAGCGTCGATGAAGCGATTTCAGGCCACTGCACACGGATCGATGTGGTGCTGCAGGAAGATGGTCACATCGAAGTCTCGGATAACGGCCGCGGCATGCCAGTCGATCTCCATCCCGGCGAGAAAGTGTCCGGTGTCGAAGTGATTCTGACGCGGCTGCATGCGGGTGGAAAATTCTCTAGTAAGAACTACAAATTCTCAGGCGGGCTGCATGGCGTCGGTGTGTCAGTGGTTAACGCGCTGTCGCTTAGCCTTGAAGTTCGTGTCAAGCGCAATGGCACCGAATATGCGATGAGTTTTGCGGGCGGTGAGCGACGTAGCGAATTAACGGAGATAGGCAAGGTTGGGCGGCAGAACTCGGGGACGACGCTTCGCTTCCTGCCGGATCAGAAGTATTTCGATACCGTCAAAATTGCCATTCCGCGCTTGAAGCATTTACTGCGCGCCAAAGCAGTGTTGTGCCCTGGCCTGACAGTCACTTTTTGGGACGCTGCGGCCAATGATCGCGTGAGTTGGTGTTATGAGAACGGCCTGCAAGGCTATCTCACGTCTGCCTTACCGGAGGCCGAACTTCTCCCGCTGGAGGCCGTCAGTGGCGCTTTGGAAAATGCACGGGAGGCAGTCACTTGGGCAGCGCATTGGCGCGCAGATGACGGTGAGTTGATCACGGAGAGTTACGTGAATTTGGTGCCAACCACGCAAGGCGGCACCCACGTGAACGGCCTGCGCCAAGGGCTGCTGGATGCGGTGCGGGAGTTTTGTGAGTTTCGGAATTTAATTCCGCGCGGCGTGAAGCTGAGTGCCGACGATGTCTTCGACCGTTGTACTTATATCCTTTCAGTGAAACTCACTGAGCCACAGTTTTCAGGGCAGACAAAGGAACGCCTATCGTCCCAGGCGTGTACGGCATTTGTGGCCGGCGCGGTACGCGATGCCACCACCTTGTGGTTGCATCAGCACGTTGAAACAGGCGAGCGCATTGCTGAGATCGCAATTTCACGTGCCCAGTCGCGGCTCAAGGCTGCGAAGGCAGTCGTACGCAAAAAGCTCGCGGGCAGCGGGCCGGCCCTGCCCGGCAAGCTCGCCGATTGTTTGTCGAATGATCTGGACCAGTCTGAGTTGTTCCTGGTCGAGGGGGACTCGGCGGGCGGCTCAGCGAAACAAGCGCGCAGTAAAGAGTTCCAGGCGATTCTGCCCTTGCGTGGCAAAATCTTGAACACTTGGGAGGTTGATTCGACACAGGTTCTGGCTTCACAGGAAGTGCACGACATCGCGGTGGCGCTAGGGGTCGATCCGGGGGTGGATGATCTGAGCGGTCTGCGCTACGGCAAGGTCTGTATCTTGGCCGATGCGGATTCGGACGGTGCGCACATCGCGACCTTGCTTTGTGCGCTATTTCAACGCCATTTTCGTTCCTTGGTCGCGGCTGGGCATGTCTTTGTGGCGTTGCCACCGCTGTATCGGATCGACGCGGGTAAAGAGGTGTTCTATGCGCAGGACGAGAGTGAGAAGGAGCGCTTGCTCGCACAGATTACGGCCGACAAGATCCGCGGCAAGATCAATATTCAGCGCTTCAAGGGCTTGGGTGAGATGAATCCGCTCCAGCTGCGGGAAACCACCATGGCGCCCGAGTCCCGGCGACTGGTGCAATTGACAGTGGATATCGAGCATCCGGCCGACGCCCTGCTCGATATGCTGTTGGCCAAGAAGCGCGCTGGTGATCGCCGCGATTGGCTGGAGCGCAAGGGCAATCTTGCGATCATCGATTGAACCAGAACCCGTCCACCGGCCGCGTGCGGCCTTCTTGAATATAGGTAGAGCATGGGCGACAAGGCCGCGATAGAGCGCAGATCTCTGCGGGATTTCACCGAACAGGCGTACTTGGATTATTCCATGTATGTCATTCTCGACCGTGCGTTGCCGCATATTGGCGACGGACTGAAACCTGTCCAGCGGCGAATCATCTACGCGATGTCCGAGCTCAGCCTCAATGCGACTGCCAAGTACAAAAAGTCGGCGCGCACAGTGGGCGACGTCATCGGTAAATTTCATCCGCACGGCGATGCGGCGTGTTACGAGGCCATGGTACTGATGGCCCAGCCCTTCAGTTACCGTTATCCCTTAGTGGATGGTCAGGGGAATTGGGGCTCGCCCGACGATCCGAAATCCTTCGCCGCGATGCGCTACACCGAAGCGAAGCTTACGCCGTATGCCGAGACGCTACTCAGCGAACTTGAGCAAGGCACGGCGGATTGGGTGCCGAATTTTGACGGCACTTTGGAAGAGCCGCGCTTGCTGCCGGCCCGCGTGCCGAATGTCCTGTTGAATGGCACGACCGGGATTGCGGTGGGCATGGCGACCGACATTCCGCCGCACAACCTGCGCGAAGTA
>JANOVQ010000288.1:0-6175 GCA_031417495.1 Pseudomonadota bacterium
TGATCAACGGCACACGAGAACTGCGCTATCAGGCGTTTATGCTGGTGGCCTTTAGCATGGGACTGCGCCTGGGCGAGGTGTTGAGCTTGCAGGTGGGGGATATCGACAGTGGCCGCATGAAGGTGCACATTCGTCGCGGCACTGGAGGGGCTGTTGCTTTTGATTGTTCAAGGAGTCAGAGATCTCGGTCTCTCTTCCTTAGCCAAGCGGGCGAATGCCGATCAGCCAGCCGTGCAGCCAGAACGCAAACAGGGCCCACGCAAAGCCACCCAAGACCACGGTTAGCGCGGTGGCCGCACCCTTGCCCTGGGCATAGGCCGTACCGGACTGGCGATCGCGCCGACGCGCGGCTTCGATACTCAACGCCGCCCACATCAGGAACGCGCCAAACAGCACCACGTGCGCCAGATTGCCGTTGGCGAGCAGATGCGCCAGCGCCCACACCTTGACTGCCAGCACCATCGGATGGTGCAGCCGCGCCTTGATGCCGTTGCCCGGCACATAAGCCGCGGCCAGCAGGACAAAAGCAATCAGGGTCAGCAGCGACGCCAGATGGCGCATCGCCAGCGGCGGGTTCCACAACTGGACCGGCTGCGCACGCGCCAGGCCAAAGCCCCAGATGATCAAGCCAAAACCCAGCAGCGACAGCACGGAATACACGCCCTTCCATGGCAGAGCACCCAGACGCGCGATGGTTTGCGTGCGCCAGCCGTCGGCCACGATACGCACAGAATGCACACCCAGAAAAATCGCCAAGCCCGAGATCAGATACACCATTTGTCCAACCCTTTAATCCGGCGCCCAATACCCAGTGCTTGCCGGCGCGTTTGGCCATAGTCATGGCCTGGTCCTTGGGTGCGAGTGACACCGCGCCGAGTCTCAGGCTAACGCCGCGTCTGTGCGTGAGTAAAGGGGGCACCGTCAGCCGGATTCTTTCAGGCCCGGGGATGCTGCGCGCGGCGCGCCACGAACGAACGGAAGGCGCTGATCGCGAACCTATCAGGCCATCTTCCGCAACCGCCGCACGCTCGCCATCAAGCCAATGGCGATCAGGGTGAAGAGACCGAGACCGATCGCAAAGCCATGCGTGAGATCGTACAGCACACCCAGCGTCAAGGGTCCGAGCATGCCCCCGATTTCGCCGGCACCAAAAAAAAGCCCCGAGGCGATACCGGCATTGCGCGCGCCGATGTTCGGCAGCTCCACCAAGGTCAGCACCAACACGGTGGTCAGGGTTGAACGCGCGATGCCTTGCAGGAGCAGTCCGGGTACCAGCATGAAGTAGCTCTGAAACTGCAACAGCAGGCTGGCGCACAGCATGGCGCCAGATAACAACGCGAGGATGCGGAAACGTCGTGCCGGAATCGCGAGGCGCGGAATCCACAGGGATCCCAGAATTCCGATGACGGTCGGAAGCGCCGACCAGTAGCCGGCTGTGACCTCTACCATGCCGCCATGCACGAGCAATTCCGGCAGCCAGTTGCTCAGCCCATGACTGATCAGGAACACGCCGACCGCCATCGCAAGCACTAAACGCACCGCAGGTTGCTTGATCAATGAGAGCAAGACTTCGCCGTGCGGGGTGTGATCCGAGGTCCGGCGCTCGTCGGCGAGCGGGCGGATCCCCGGCAACGAGGCGAGTAACCACCACAGGACCCCGGACAGCGCGGCAATCGCGGCCCACAGCGCCATCAACGCGCGCCAGTTCTGCTCGAAGTGCGGCAGTAACCAGGCGTGCGTCAAGGTGAGCGAGACCACGCTGCCGACTGCGGGGCCTGTGATATAGATGCCCATGGCGAGGCCGCGTTCGGCACCTTCGAACCACGCGGCAATGACCTTCGGCGCACCGGCGGAAATGATCGGGCCGCCGATACCGAACAACATCACCGCCGCCAGCAGTTCGCCGAATGAACCCGCGCGACTGCGTCCATAAGCCGAGGCCGCGATACACAGTGCGCCGAGCAGCAACGCCCAGCGCGAACCGAGGCGATCAAGCAGAATGCCACACGGCAGCGCGGCGGCAATATAGACCAACTGCCACGCGCCCATCACGCTGCCCATCTCGGCGTGACTCATGCCGAGATCGCGTTCGATCAAGTTGACGATTGGGGCAAGGCTGGTCGCGATCAGTCCGAAAGCACTGTAGATCGACCACACACCGAACAGCACCAGCCAACGCAGGGAAGAAGGAGATTGCATGCAGGGATCGCGGCAAAAGGACAGCAGGGTAGCCGGCCAGCCAGTGGGGGGCAAATGCCGCGGCGATTAGGATTTGTTCGCAGCCCCCTGAATCATCGATACTTACAGCAAGCGCCTGCGCGGCACCGCCAACCCTCTCAACGACGATTCTTCACGCGATGGAAATTGCCGAGCTCCAACCCTGTCTCACGCGCTTGGCCTGCGCACACTACGGCGCGACCAGCGCTGTGCGCGCGCTGAGTGGCTTCGCCGGCAGCCATGGCGGACTCACCTTCGGTTTCGAAGTCTGGAACGAAACGACTCAGCTCCGGGTGGCATCGCTGGTGATCCGGCTGTCGCCGGTTGGCGTGCGGCGCAGTGGCAATACCGATGTGCTGCGGCAAGTGCCGTTGTTGCAAACGTTGGAAACCTTGGGTTTCCCCGTGCCGACCATTCGCTTTCACGGCGCGGACGACGAATTTCTGCCAACCGCCTATGTGATCTTCGAGCGTCTGCCGGGACGTGCCTTCATCGTGTGGGAGCCGGATCCGAGTTTCGATCTCAGTGCGGCGGCAGTGGGTGCGATCTGGCGCCAGGCCGTCGCGCAGATCGCGCGTGTGCATCAGGTCGACTGGCAACGGCATCTGTCCGCATGGGAGGCGCCCCAGCCAATTGAGCACGAAGTGGCGCGCTGGGACTCGCTGCTCGATAAAGCTGCTGTGCCGGCCTGGCAGGCGCTCGGCACCGAGGTCCGCGCGCTATTACTCAACAAACCCCCGCCGCCCTCGCCGATCGGGCTCATGCATGGCGATTGCCAGCCCGGCAATATTATGTTCGATAGCGAGGGCAAGGTAGTCGCCTTGCTCGATTGGGAACTCTCGGGGATTGGCGCGCAGTTCTACGATCTCGGCTGGCAGATCATGATCGGGGATCGCGCGAGCTGGCATCCCTCCTGGTGTCCGCACAATCCGCTCAGTCCCGAAGAGATGATCGCCGAGTACCGCGCACACACCGGCCGCAGCTGCGAAGGCCTCCACTGGTATCGCGCGCTGGCGGGCTATCGGATGGCGGTGGTCACTGGCCTGTTCATTCGTCTCCATCGCGAAGGTCGGCGACCCGACGCGGCGTGGGAGAAAATGGCACTCGGCGTGCCGGCAATGTTTGGGCGCGCGCGCGAGTTATTGCTGGGCGGCGGCCGCGACGATTAAGCCCACGACCTTTGTTTGCGAAGGGTTGGCGCGGATTACACCTTCAACGGCAGCGCACGTAAACGCTGGCCAGTCAGCGCCGCAAGCGCGTTGGCCACTGCTGGCGCAATCGGCGGCGTCCCCAATTCGCCGATTCCACCAGGGGCTTCTTGACTGCTGAGGATTTCGAGATCAATGGTGGGTGCCTCTGCCATCTTCAAAATCCGGTAATCGTTAAAGTTGTTGAGCGTGACTCTCCTCTGCGTGTACGGCACTTCGCCCCACAGCGCGGCAGTCAGCCCGAACAGAATGCCGCTTTCGAGCTGCGCTTCGGCAATGTTCGGATTGATCACCTGCCCACAATCCACCACGCAGGTCACGCGATGGACGCGCAGCACGCCTGCCGTCAGCGAGACCTCAGCGACTTGTCCGACGAACGAGCCGTAAATTCGACAAAATGCCATGCCGCGCGCATGACCGGTGGCCGCGGGCTTGTCCCAAGCGCTCCGCGCACGCAGGCGCGCGAGGACCTCGGTGGCACGCGCGTTTTGTGCGAGATGCGCGAGCCGGAACGACATGGGATCCGTTTGCGCGACCAGCGCGAGTTCGTCGATGAAAGATTCCACGAAGAACGCATTTTGTGAACTGCCAACGCTGCGCCAGGTGCCAATCGGAACGGGATCGACGCTCACTGCGCAATGCTCGACTCGGCGCTGCGCAAACGCATACGGAAGAAACACCGCACCATCGACCGACGTTCGATCGGGGCCTTTAATCGGCAACCCAGGATAAAGCCTGCCGATGAATTTGGGGCTGATATCCGGTGATACGCCCTGGTATCGCCAGGCGCTGATGCGGCCACTCGCATCCAGCCGCGCTTGCAAACGCACTATTGCGGGCGGCCGGTAAGTATCGTGTTGCAGATCTTCTTCACGCGACCACACGAGCTTGATTAACTTACCCGGCAAAGCCCGCGCAATCGCCAAAGTCTGGAGCATGACGTCTGGCTCTGAACGGCGACCAAAACCGCCACCGAGGTAGGGCGTGTGGATGCGCACGTTGGCGCGCGCACAGCCCAGAAAATCGGCGGCGTTCATTTGCAGCAGGTCAGGCGCTTGATTGCCGCACCAGATGTCAGCGCCCTCCACTGTCACACGCGCCGTGCAATTCAGCGGTTCCAGGCAGGCGTGCGCGAGCAAGGGCACGCGATATTCGGCACTGAGGCTCGTCTGTTCTTCCAGCGCCGAACTTGTGTCCCCGACGTCCTCATAAGGAAAAAAACTGCCGTCGCTGAAGGCTTGTTCGAAGGACGCGTAGATCGTCTCTAAGGATTCCTGGCCACTGCTTCCAGGATCAAAGATTATCTGCGCGCGGTTCAACGCTTGCTGCGCATGCCAATAAGTGCTGGCGACGACGGCGACTGCGTCAGGCAGCAAAACCACTTCTACGACCTGCGGTGCACGTTTGATGGTGGCAAGGTCCAGCTTGCCCAGCTTGCCACCGAACACAGGGCTTGCCTTGATCGCGGCGAACAGCATGCCGGGTTCAAAGGTATCGATGCCGAAGCGCGCCGACCCATTGGTCTTCGCGGGAATATCCAGCCGAGGTAGCGCGCGTCCCAACAACGTATAGCGCTCGGGCGGTTTAAACACCACTGAGCGCGGCGCGGGCAAGAGTGCCGCGCTCGGCGCGATCTCCCCGAAAGTCAGGGTACGACCAGACGCCGCATGAGTGATCACCCCATCGCGCACCGTCAGTGATGCATAGCCCACCACGAGCTGCTGCGCGGCGGCGGACAGCAGCAAGGTGCGCGCGGCGGCGCCGGCAGTGCGCATCGGCAGCCATGCATCGCGCACACTGGTGCTGCCTCCCGTGACCTGGATGCCGAGCGTGCGGGCGAGTCGCGCATACGTCCAACGCAAGGTCACGCCGATCGCGCCATCATCCTCATCGTCCCGCGGCACGAGATCAGTCCAGCCAACAATATTGGCGAACAGCGGATTGATCGCCGCTTGTTCCACTTTAACCTGCGCCCACGCGACGTCCATTTCCTCGGCGAGGATCATCGGCAGTGCCGTGTGCACGCCCTGTCCCATCTCCACCCGCGGCACCGCGATGGTGACTGTCCCGTCGGTCGCAAGCTTGACCCAGGCGTTCAATGCGATCTCGTCAGAGTTAGCAGCAAACATTGCGCCGCGCCCGAGTAAATCGCGCGGTTTGCCGAGCCCATAGCCGAGGAGTAAACCGCCACCGACCAGTACGCCGCGCACGAGGAAGCGCCGGCGCGATCCCGAAAAACTCATGGCGCGCCCCGCAGCGCTACCACCGCGTGGATCGCGCGCCGGATACGTGGATAGGTGCCACATCGACAAATATTGGTGATGGCGCGATCGATGTCGGTGTCGCTCGGCGTGGGGTTCTCCGCAAGCAACGCAGCAACTGCCATGATCATGCCCGACTGACAGTACCCACACTGTGGGACCTGCGCTTTTTCCCACGCCGCTTGTGCGGGGTGCGCGCCAGCCAAGCCTTCAATGGTGGTAATCGCCTTGTGCTCGAGACCTGCGACCGGCAGCACACAGGAACGCACCGCCTGGCCATCGATGTGGACCGTGCAGGCGCCACACGCGGCGATTCCGCAGCCGAACTTGGTTCCCGTCATGCCGAGCAGATCGCGGAGCACCCATAACAGCGGCAGCGCAGGGTCGGTCTCGATTTCGTGCGACGCGCCATTGATATTCAGCTGGAGTCTCACACGGCTTCCTTTTTTTTGAACTCAAGGTAGGTTGAGGTGAGCGCAGCGAACCCCA
>JANOVQ010000289.1:0-9051 GCA_031417495.1 Pseudomonadota bacterium
CGCCATACGGCGCGGTGCGCAATGCGTTTAACCCGGAATTTATTTCCGGGGGCTCGAGTGCAGGTTCGGCGGTCGCGGTTGCCAAGGGCTTGGTGAGTTTTGCCCTCGGCACAGACACGGCGGGTTCGGGGCGAGTACCGGCGGCGTTGAACAATTTAATCGGCGTGAAACCGACGCGCGGTTTGCTCAGCCTCGCGGGTGTTGTGCCGGCGTGCAAGTCGCTCGATTGTGTGTCGCTGTTTACCTCAACCGTCAACGAAGCGGCGACACTTTTCGCATTACTCGCCGAGTATGACGTGCACGACCCTTATGCCCGTCGGGCACAGCCTCGCCCAGTCGTTACCGGGCGTTTCCGCTTTGGAATTCCGCGTCAGCTCGAGTTCTTCGGCGAGCGCAGCGCGGCACGCCTGTTCGAGGGCACTGTCGCCAAATTACGTGCGCTAGGTGGTGAGGGCGTCGAGATCGATTTCGAACCTTTCCTGGAAGCCGCGCGCCTGCTCTACGAAGGGCCCTGGGTGGCCGAGCGCTATGTCGCAATTAAGGATTTCTTTGATTTAAAACCGGCGACTTTGCTGCCGGTTACGCGCGAGATTATTGGGCGCGGTGTTAACCGTACGGCGGCCGAGGTCTTCAGCGCCCTCCAGCGCCTGCAAACGCTGAAGCAGCACACGGACCGTGTCTTCGAAGACTGTGACTGTGTCGTCACGCCGACCGTTGGTCGTGCCTATACCTTGGCCGAGATCGCAGCGGAACCGCTCGCGCTGAATGCCAAGCTCGGCCATTACACCAATTTTATGAACCTGCTCGACTACGCCGCAGTCGCTCTGCCGATGGGCTTTGCTGCCAGCGGAGTCCCGCTCGGCGCGACTCTATTTGGCCCCGCCTTTAGCGACGAACGCCTGCTGCATTTGGCTGCGCGCTATTGCGGGGAAGCAGTGCCTACGCCAGCACCTGATGCGTCTGTCCTGAACGTAGTGGTGTGTGGCGCACATCTGCGCGGCCTCCCGCTCAATGCACAATTGACCGCACGCGGCGGACGTTTCCTCCGCGCGCTCAAAACTGCCCCGTGTTATCGCCTGTATGCGTTGCCGGGCGCGCCACCTCCACGCCCGGGATTGGTGCGCGATGCGCAAAAGGGCGCGGCAATTGATGTGGAAGAATGGCTGCTGCCGAGTTCGGAGTTCGGCAATTTCATCGCGAGGATTCCGCCGCCGCTCGGCATCGGTCGCATCGAACTCGCGGATGGTACGCAGCCCCACGGCTTCCTGTGCGAAGCCTACGCCGCGCAGGGTGCGCTGGAGATCACGCAGTTGGGTGGTTGGCGGCAGTACTTGGCGCGGTAATCTACAGGTCGTTATCGCGGCTTTAGCCGCGATAATCCCCGCCGACTGGCGCGTGCTTATCCCAACCCCAACGCGCGCGTGTTTCTTCGGCGATCGAGAATTGAATCGCCTTTTCCTGCCATGGATCGACAAACCCCAGGCGCACGGCCACCAGCCGCAGACCGTCGGGATGCGCGTTGCCCTGGCCGTATTTCGGATCGCCCAGCACTGGATGACCTACCGCCGCCAGATGGCGCCGGATCTGGTGGTAACGGCCGCTCAGCATCGAGATCTCGACGTGAGAAAGATCCTGGGCGGCGGCATACTGGATAACGCGATAGTCGGTGACGGCGGCCTTGGCATCGAGTGGGATTTCAATTCGCCCGCAGGCGTCCTTTTCGCCAAGCCTGCCCTGCGCCTCGATGTAATACTGCTTATCAATCATGCGCGCTTGAAACAAGGCCGATAGCCGTGCTGCGGCCTGCGGGCTGTGCGCAATTAGGAGTAGACCGGCGGCTTCCAGGTCGAGCCGGTGGACTAACCACACCCGTCGCGCCGGCTTAAAGTGCGCTGCAACCTGGTGCAGGAGCGTGGCATGGTCACCGTAGCGCGAGCCTTCGACCAGCAGGCCCGGGGGTTTGTGCCACACACTGTAGCGCGCGTGATCGGCGACCAGAGTCGCCGTGGGTGGGATGCGATCGAGCACCGAACTGTCGTAGTAAAGTGCTAAGTGATCGCCGGGTTGGAGCGGGGCGGTGGCACGGCGTAAACGTTGGGGCTTGCGCGTGCCGCGGCTCTGCCACACGGCGCCTTTCTGCATCGCGTCTTTGATGCGGGATTTGGACAGGCCGCTGGCCTGAGCTAACAGCTCCGGTGCGCTCGCCGCGCTACTGCGCGCGACGGTGATTTCGGTGAGGAACTGCTCGCGTGGACGCGGCAGATCAGGAGGCGTCGGCACGTCCTGCGGTGGGGTGCGTACTATCGGCCAGTCGGCGGCGCCATTGCTGCACGATGTTGCCGATGGTCTCCGGTGTGATCTGGAGGTCGTTCAATAAATGGCGTTGTAGTTGCCGCAGTTCATCAAGATCGAGATCCTCGAACAAGCCGTCGGTGTAGTAAGTCACTGACCAGATGTCGTCCAGCGGTTGCTCCTGCCACAGATACCAGCGACCGGCCTGTGGATGTCCACCGTTGCTCGAAGAGCGCGCTTTGGTCACGCGCGGAAACTGTGGGTTGGTGACGATGCCACTGCTCAGAAGCTGGGCACGGGTGCCGGTGTAGGTCGTCGACCACACGACGCCTTCGCGCGAGGGTCCGAGAGTCACAGCGAAGCGAGCTTGGATAGTCATGGTAGGGTGTGCATCATATTTGTATTCATCGGACCTCAGTCGATTCTAAGAGCCTCACGCGCAAGTGCCAAGCACGAGAACGGGCCCACCCCGCGGTGTGACAAAAAAAGACAACCGCGGATTGACAGTCTCGTCATCGCGAACACTGCACAGCGTTGGGCCGGGATCCATCCTGAATGCGGAGCGCCGCTGGATCCCGGGTGTTCGCCCGGGATGACGGCGAATGATTTCGATGCGAACTTTTCACTCCGTCATCCCGGACGCCGCGTAGCGGTGAGCCGGGATCCATCCTGAAGGTGAAGCGCCCCTGGATCCCGGGTCTTTGCCTTGGACGAGGGTTAGGGTTGACGCGGACACCTCGACCCTCTGCGCGGACACGCAACTTACGGTCCGAGTAATTCACAGGTTTGTGATCTCTGGTCTGCGTGACAGCCCACGCGCATAATGGCCGTCAATGCAATCCGGGCCGTTTTAAATTGGAGAAGGGTTATGCCGAGCTATAAGGCACCGGTTCGCGATACGCTGTTCGTGTTGAACGAAGTGCTGCAAATCCAGCAGTACGCGGCGTTGCCAGGCTTCAGTGAAGCAAGCCCTGATTTAGTCAGCGCGATCCTGACCGAAGGCGCTAAATTTACCGAGGAAGTGCTGCAGCCGCTTAATCTCTCCGGCGATGGAACTGGCTGCACTCGCCATGCGAATGGCGAAGTCAGCGCGCCGCCCGGATTCAAGCAGGCGTATCAACAGTTCAGTGAAGGCGGCTGGGGTGCGTTATCCGCAGACCCGGCTTACGGCGGTCAGGGTCTGCCGCATGTAATCTCGACCGCCCTTGAGGAATACATGATCTCGGCCAATATGGCCTTCATGATGTATCCCGGTCTCACCTTAGGCGCGATCGCCGCGATCACGGCGGTGGGCTCCGACGAACAGAAGCAGCGTTTTATTCCCAATATGGTGGCCGGCACCTGGACCGGCACTATGAATCTCACCGAGCCCCACTGCGGGACCGATCTCGGCCTCCTGCGCACGAAAGCCGAACTCCAAGCGGACGGTACCTATCGCATTACCGGCACCAAGATTTTTATTTCGGCTGGTGAGCACGATCTCAGCGCGAACATTATTCACCTGGTACTCGCCAAGATGAGCGACTCGCCAGATACCGTGAAAGGGATTTCGCTGTTCATTGTCCCGAAATTCATCGTGAACGCAGATGGCACCTTGGCTGCGCGCAATGCGGTGACTTGCGGCTCGCTCGAAGAAAAAATGGGCATTCATGGCAATTCCACCTGCGTAATGAACTACGACGGCGCGACCGGCTATCTGATTGGTGAAAAAGAAAAGGGCATGCGCGCGATGTTCATCATGATGAACGCCGCGCGGCTGGGGGTTGGCTTGCAGGGGCTGTCGCTCTCCGAAGTCGCCTCTCAGAACGCCGCCCTCTACGCGCGTGATCGCCTGCAGGGACGTTCGCTGAGTGGGCCCAAAAATGCCGCCGGCAAGGCGGACCCGATCATCGTGCATCCCGATGTGCGTCGCATGTTAATGAACGCAAAAGTCTTCAACGAAGGCGCGCGCGCGCTGGCCTTGTGGGGCGCCGTGTTGGTCGATCTGGCGCACATGGCGCCTGATGCCGCGGCCTGCCAGCAGGCCGACGATTTGATCGGCCTGCTAACGCCCGTGATTAAGGCCTATTTCACGGATCAGGGCTTTGCTAACGCGACCAGTGCCCAACAATGTTTCGGCGGACACGGCTATGTGCGCGAGTGGGGCATGGAGCAATTTGTGCGCGACGCGCGGATTTCGATGATCTATGAAGGCACCAACGGTGTTCAGGCGCTCGACTTGGTCGGCCGCAAGCTGGCCGCGAATGGCGGCCGTGCGTTGCGCCTGTTCACAGGGCAAGTCGCCGCCCTCGTGCAGGAAGCGAGCGGCGAGCCGATAGTCGCAGAATTCGCTTTGGCGCTGCAGAAAGCGTTGGAAGATTTGCAAGCGGCCACCCAGTGGCTGATGCGCAACGCGCTGATGAAACCGGAGAACGCCGGAGCGGCCTCCACCCCGTATCTTTATCTGATGGCGATGGTGACGATGGGCTACATGTGGCTGCGGATCGCACGCACCGCGCAGGCAGCAGTGGCGGCGGGCACTGGTGAACAGGCCTTCTATGCTGCCAAGCTTACGACTGCACGCTATTTCTTCTGCTATGTATTGCCAGAGACCGCGCTGCATCGTACTCGGGTGGAAGTGGGCGCCGAGCCGCTGATGGCGTTGGCTGCTGAGGCGTTTTAATGTTGAAGAGAGCGAGGGCGAGATGAAAATAGATTGTATGATGCCGGCCGCAATGCCGGACCAAGTGGCCGCAAAATCACAGGAATTGGAGCGCCTCGGATTTGACGGCGTGTGGACCTTTGAGGCGACCAACGACGCGTTCTTTCCGTTGGCCTATGCGGCCGCGAATACGTCCACCCTCGAACTTGGCACCAATATCGCCGTCGCCTTTGCGCGCACGCCGTTCGCAATGGCGCAAACCGCGTGGGATCTGCAGCGCTATTCGAACGGTCGTTTCCATCTCGGACTCGGCACCCAGGTGCGCGCACATGTCGAGCGGCGCTTTTCCGCCGCGTTCGAGCACCCTGCGGCAAGGGTAACCGACTTCATTCGATGTGTACGTGCGATCTGGGATACGTTCCAGAATCAAACCCGGCCCAACTACCAAGGGCCGTATTATCAGTTCAAGTTGATCAATCCGTTCTTCGATCCCGGCCCGCTGCCGAATCCGCGGATTCCGATTTATCTCGCAGGGGTGAATCCACGCATGTGTCACGCCGCAGGGGAAGTGGCCGATGGTTTTCACGTGCACCCCATGCACTCCGCCGGCTATCTGCGCGATGTGGTGCGGCCCGCCCTCGACGAGGGCGCTAAAACCCGCAACTTGGGGGTGAGCGATTTAACCTTGTACTCACCGGTGTTCGTGATCACGGGGGAGACGCAAGCCGAATCCGACGCGATGACGGCCATGGTGCGTAAACAGGTGTCCTTCTACGGCTCTACCCCGAGTTACGCGGCAGTGCTCGAGTATCACGGCTATCACGATCTCGGCAAAAAGCTCGGCGGTTTGATGCGCGAAGGCAAAATGGACGAGATGGCCGCTGCGGTGCCGGATGCGTTGCTTGAGCATCTTGCGGTGATCGGCAAGCCGGGGGAAATCGGCGGCCTCATGCGCAGTCGCTACGCCGGGTTGCTGGATCGGGTATCGCTGTATTTGACGATGGGTGGTGACGGCAATTTTACGCGCTGGTCGGAATTGATCTCGGCGATTCACGCGCCCTAGCGAAGGATGGCGCCTCGGCAAGCGCGCGGGGTGAGTTTCGATTGGGGCTAGCGCTGCGCGTTTGATGGCAAAACGATTTCGCCACGCATCAACGTGCGCGCCGTCCGGTAGATTGTCGCGCTGGTGACCTTCGCGGGCGTGCAGGTCGCGTCAACTTCAGCGCTCACCTCCATCGTCCCCGCACAATGCCCCAGCCTGATTGAGTCCGCGTCGAGCGCGCGACACGCCAGCTGCACCAAGGTGCCCGGCAAGCGCGCGGCCACCGCGGTGGCTACCGCACCAGTCACGGTGAGTGCGTGATGCATTTGTCCCATCGAAAAGATGCGGATGCAAAGATCCATGTCGGACGCGGCCAGCATCGTGCCGGCAGTCGAGCGATACGTGCGCGGCGCACTCACCAGTGCGACTTTCGGGGTGGCGGGATGCGCTGCCGCCTCGGCGGGACTGCCAACGAGCCCCATGCGCAGTGCGCCCGCCACCCGAATGGCTTCGATTTTTTCAAACAATGCACTCCCACTCGAGATATCCGCAGGGAGTTCATCACCGCGTAAGCCGAGTGCCGCAGGGTCGATGCAGACCGTGGCATTGGCGGCCGCGATGAGGCTTGCCTGGACCCGCGATCCATCCGCGAGGTGCAGGGTGTCGACTACGTTGCCCGTCGGCAACACCTGAGGCATCTTCGGCAACACTGGATCTAGAAATTTGACTGCGATGCGCGCACCCGTGCCCGGCACCCCGGCCATTGCGTAGTCACCGTGAGGCGCAATCTCGCCACGGGGGGCCACCGGCACGTGGATCACCATCCGCTGGCCGAGATTGGCCTGCCACACGCGCACCGCGCAAAGCGGGCCGGATCCGGGGTTCACCAGGCCTTGTTCGATTGCGAACACGCCGACCGCGGCAGACAGGTTCCCGCAGTTGCCGGCGTAATCGATGACTGGTTCGCGAATTGCGATATGCGCGAACAGATAATCGACGTCGCAGTCGGCATGTGCCGAGGGCGCAATGATCACTGCCTTACTGGTGCTGGAGGTGGCGCCACCGAGGCCGTCGATCTGCTTTCCGTACGGATCGGGACTGCCGAGAGCGGCGAGCAGCAGGCGATCACGCGCCGCACCTGGTGGCGGTAGATCGCGGCGATGAAAGAACAGGCCTTTGCTGGTGCCGCCGCGCATCCAGACTGCGGGCAGCGTCACGCTTGGCAATTTTCTCATGTGCTATTTTTGGCTCATGTCATGGTGAAAGTCGCCCGAATTTCGAGCCAGCCGAGGACCCGATGGACCAACAGCGTAAACCGCTTAGGCGTTTGAATCTCCAGGAAGCACTCACCGCGAAACATGATCGGCGCGGTTATTTGCGAACCGGGCGCAAGGAGAGCCTGTTCGTTCAGCTTAGTGCGACCCTCTCAGGGGAACAAGACCGGCGTACCCTGAAATGTACCTCGGCCGATTTGTCGGGCGGCGGCTTGCGACTTACCGTGACCGAGGAGTTACCGATCGGCGCGCTGCTTGAGCTTTGGATCAAGCTCGCGAGCGCACGCCGCAACTACTACTTGGTGGGAGATGTCCGCTGGTGTATCCCCGCTCACGCCGACTACGAGATTGGGGTAGTCGTTAAGGACGCGCCGGCGACGGACATCAAGACCTGGCGTCGGCTCTGCTTTGTGTGAGCGGCGCTGAACCGTCGTTGCGAGAAGCGCAGCGACGCCGCCTAAAGCTTAAGCCAGCGCCGTGGGTTGCTCGGCGCCGTCGCCGCCAGCAACACCTCCGGACGCTGATGATAGGCCGCCTTGGCGCGCTGCTCCTCGGTGACGGGTGCAGGCCCGATGTAGCTGCCGAGGTCGCGACTGAAGGCCAAGGTGGCCAGCCCATAATTCAGGCGCTCGCTTTCCCACTTCACCAGTGCACTGCGCACATCGCCTGCGCATAGCGCAGTGGCGAGCGTGGTGGCATCTTCAGTGGCCTTGGAAACGCCAAGTCCGATATGCGGGCGGGCGGTGATCGCGGCATCACCGATCAGGCACACCCGGTGGTAGACCAGTCGCTCACTGCCGAGATCCATGATGCCCTGCAGGAAGGGCTGCGGAGTCGCCGCGATCACCGCCTGACACTGCGGTGCCAATTGCGTACGCGCCTCGCAGCGCATATTCGCCACCAATTCCTGCCGAATCAGGGGATGGGGAATGCCTTGTTCGTGATAAGTCCCCGTCGCGTCGGTGAGATGGTTCCGCAGTTTCGCGGCATCGGCGGTGCGGTACCAACCCCAGTTGTAGCAGCGCCTGCCGGGGGTGAGATCGTCGTTCGGTCCCGCGACCAGATACCCGAGCCAATGGCCGCCGGGGGCGAGACACAGCGCCATGTGGTAGCCAATTTCTTCGAGGGCGGCGGCGGGGACTGCGTTTTCATCGATCAACCCGCGCCAGCCGAAGTAGCCGCAATAATTTACCGGCACTTCCGGCGCAACCAGCTGGCGTACCGTGGAACGCGTGCCATCCGCGCCGATCAGCCAATCAGCATCGACCACGGTGCCATCCTGAAAGTGCGCCGTCACCTGTTGTGGATGCTGCTCAAGCGAGGTGAGCGTAAAGCCATTGTGGTAGCACCGCTCAGGAATTTGTTCGCGCAGAAAGCGATACATCAAGCCCCACGAGGTCATGATCTGCGGCATGTCGAGTTTGCCGCTGATCGCTCCCGACGACGCGAGCAACAGGCGACCAAGCGAGCGCACGCCCATTTCGTCCCGCAGGTGAACGCCTGCGCCACGCAGTGCGCGATAGAGTTCGTCATGCGTCGCGATCCCCGCACCTCGACTGGCGAGTTCATCACTCGCACGCTCGTAGATGGCAACTTCCATGCCCAGGTGATGGAGCGCGACGCCAGCGCTTAAACCCGCCATCGATCCGCCGATGATTGCAATTTTTGTCATTCGCGATGTACGCGCCGATAGTGCAGCGCAGCGCTGGAATCGCTAGCGTGCAGCCTCGCCGCGGTCCTGCACGAAATAGATGGTCACGGGATCGTGAATCCCTTTAAGACTGGCAGGCCCGATTTCGCTG
>JANOVQ010000290.1:0-4880 GCA_031417495.1 Pseudomonadota bacterium
CCATGTGCGTCGGCATGGGGATGGGGGCCGCGGGTTTGTTTGAAGTCTGCTGATAAACGCCGGTCGTCGTGGCGAGCGAGTGCTGGCTTGGGTTTCATACGGAAAAACGTAGCGCCTTCCGCCGGATGCCGACATTAGACTCCGTCATTCCGGGCGCAGACCCGGGATCCATGGGCGCTTGAGGTGGAGGATGATTCCCGGATAAGCCCCCAGCTTTCGCTGGGGCTCCGGCTGTGACCGCGCATTCCGGGATGACGCGGTTTACTGCATCCGGCGGAAAAGCAGAGCGCCTTCCGCCGGATGACTACGACTTTACAGAAACTCTCAGGCCACTTGGCGGCGAGCTTTTGCGCCTAACAAGCCCAGTCCACCGAGCAATAACGGCAAGGCCGCCGGCAGCGGCACTGGCGCAGGCGGAATCACTTCAAACGAGATGCGGTACACCGCGCTGTCCCCTCTGAGTTGACTGTTCAGCGCGTAGCCCGCACCTGTGACAAGCCCGTTGAAGGCTGCCAATTCCGCAAAGTTGAACGAGACCACCGAGTTCTGATCTGCGCGCAGGCTGTTGTTGCCGACAAAGGCTGCCGCCAGCGGATCAAAAATCTCTGAACCTGCATCCCAGATATCGCGCGCGAGCTGGTCGATTTGATTAATCACCAGCGCGCCATTCACATCGAACAATCGATACTCCATCGGATCATCGTTGCCAACGAAAAAATCGTTGCTCGGGATCGCCATCGCGCCAAACGAAAAGAATAGATTAAGCGCAGTATCTACCGTAAAAATATTCGAACTCACACCCCCCGGCAATTGCGGCCCGCCTGGCGGCGGCAGAACGGAGCCGCGGGTGGAAGTCGGATCGGCGGCTGCGAATGCGTCAAACCACGCGCCACCACCACCGCCTTCGGCCACCGAGATAATGCCCGCAGTCGCGACTTGGCCGAGATTAAACGCATCAAAGGTGCCGTTATGGAAGCCCAGCCGTAAGGGCGCAAAGGCAATGCCGTTAGCGGGCACGAGATTTTCGACCTTCACCTGGAGTTGTACGAGTGCAGCCTGAGTCGTGAATGGCACCGCGAGCGCCGCAATGGCGGCCGCGAGCCCAGTCATGGTTTTTTTCATCGAAGTTTCCCTGTCTGATTTATTGGAGTTCGTTGGTGAGGCCATGGGTCCGCGCTAAGTCGCGCGGTAATTCCCGTTGCAAGGCCTCACTCCCCAATACGGCGGAGCCCAAGGAAACGATGCGCGTTAGCGCGGTCGCAGCAACCAGCTGCCGAGAACTGCGCCCACCAAGCCCGTGGCGAGGCCCGGCAGCACATGAAATTTGAGGATGTGCGTTGGCTCATACATGCAGATGAACTGCATCATCAACGCGGGAATTGCTCCGCTTGCCAGACCGAGCAACGCGCCAGTCCACGCGCCGTGCAATGGCCACAGGCGGCGCACAGCGCAACAACCTAGCACCAGCGCGGGAATGCCCACCAGCAAAGCTTCGAGCCAACAATGCGCGCGCTTGCCAACCATCGAGGGCGCCAGCGCAGGGTCGATAAGCCCGTAACTCTGGACGCCGATCCAGACCACCAGCAGCAACAGCGGCCACACCACCTGGCGCGTCACCGCCACAGGCGACGGAATCCCGGTTTTGAAGGCGGCGTTGGCCAACGCGATGATTGCCGCCACGCCGAGCAGCGATTCGCCAAGGAACTGCGGCGCTTGTGGCAGCGGCCACCTGGACACGACAAGCGTCCCACCGAGCAGGACACCAAGGACTGACAACCCGACTGCGAGGGCGAGCCACAGCACCAGCTGATGTGCGGTTTGACCAGGGCGTTTCACCGGCGTCGCGGCCGCCGCAAGCTCTGCAATTAAAAGATCGCGTGACTTGTTCATACCGGCAGACCTTCGTTGTCCAGGGCTTTGCGAATCGCGGCCAGTGCGCGTTGCAAACGCGCCTTCGCCGCACTCTCCGTGATGCCGAGCCAGGTCGCCGCCTCAGCAGTGGTATAGCCACCGTATTTGGCCAAAGTGATCATCTCGCGGTGATCGGGTGACAGGCGCTCAAGGATGCGCACGCCGTCGAGCATGCGCAGGCTGCGGTCGGGATCGCTCACGCCACTTTCGGTGGTCGCCAAGGACTGCAACGCAGATAACCAGGTTTGCCGTTGGCGCAGTTGGTCGATGGTTTTGTGGCGGATGATGGTGAACAGCCACGGTCGGAACAGGCGCCGTGGATCGTAAGTGTGGCGGGCAGCATGGACCGCCATCAAACACTCCTGCACACAGTCTTCCAGCGCGTCGATGGTGCCGAAGCGGACTCGAATATAGGTCTCGGTCGCCGCGCCAATCTCGCGCAGCAGTTGCGCGTAGTCGACGAGCTCACCGCGCTGCGCGCATGCCATCCAGGCTGCCCAGCGCTGCTCATCGGCGAGGAAAGTCTTATTCATTCACCCCAATACGGCGGGCGCGCGCAAAACGATGCGCGCAGCACTCAGCGGTGTGCACGCCGCTGAGTGGTCGCCTCGGCCAACTGGGTCAACAGGATTTCCGTATCCGACCAGTGGATGCAGGCGTCGGTGATACTTTGCCCGTAGGTTAGCGGCTGGCCCGGTCGGGCTTCCTGGCGGCCGGCGACCAGAAAGCTTTCGATCATGACGCCCACAATGCGGCTATCGCCCGCCGCAATCTGCCGCGCCACATCTGCACTGACATTTAGTTGCTGCTGGTGATCCTTACGACTATTCGCATGGCTCACATCGATGATTAAATTCGGTCGCAGCCCGGACGCCACCATGCGTGCAGCGGCCGCACTCACCGCCGCTGTATCGTAGTTCGGTTCCTTCGATCCGCCGCGCAGGATCACATGACAATCAGGATTCCCGGCGGTCGCGATCACCGCCACCGTGCCAACTTTGGTCACGCCGAGGAAGTGATGGGGATGAGAGGCCGCCTGGGCGGCGTCGATGGCGATTTGCACGCTGCCATCAGTGCCATTCTTAAAGCCAATCGGGCACGACAGCCCAGAGGCGAGTTCACGGTGCACCTGGCTTTCGGTGGTGCGCGCGCCGATCGCGCCCCACGCGACGAGATCGGCCATGTACTGGGGGCTGATCGGATCCAGAAACTCAGTGCCCACCGGCAAGCCAAGTTCGTTGATCGCAAGCAGCAGTCCACGCGCGATATGCAGGCCGTCGTTAATGCGATAACTGTTGTCGAGACCGGGATCGTTCACCAGCCCTTTCCAGCCGACCGTGGTCCGCGGCTTCTCAAAATAGCACCGCATGACGACGAATAATTCCGCACTGAGGTGAGTCGCAAGCGCCTGCAGGCGGGTCGCGTATTCGCGCGCCGCCGCCGGATCGTGAATCGAACAAGGACCGACAATACAAATGAGGCGCGGGTCGCGCCCGGAGAGAATCTCGCGCAAGCTGCGCCGGGCCGCTAACACGGTGTCCGCTGCGCGCGGACTGAGCGGCAAATCCTGCGTCAGCACCGCTGGCGCGATCACATCGGTGGTGCCGATGACCCGCACATCGTCGGTTTGCGGCGTACTCATAGGCCTTCCTTTTCAGCGGTTATGCAGAGGGATGGCGCCTAGCATACGCCAACATCGTCACCCACGGCGGGGCACGCCCTCAGTAAACCAAGGTCCCACCCGGCGAGATTATTTCGATGACTTCAAACCATTGCGCATCCACTTCTTCGAGCGCCGGGGGCAGCACATCGGCCACCAACCCGCTCTGCAGCCAGGCCACGGGGTCGATCTCGGGCACGCTGCGGGTGAGGGGTACGCCGCTTTTTACATCGGGCTCGAACACGGCGGTCACGGCTTGCGCAATGGCGAGGACGGCAGTATCGGTGCGGTAATCGATGGCGGCGATCGGATCACGGTGATAGCGGATCGGCATCCACATGCTGGGCGGCAGTCGCCACACTTCGAGCAAGGCAGCGCCAACCTCACAATAATCGAAGCCGAACACCTGCTGTTCGATGGCGGGTCGCGTCTGCGGGTGCGACCGAATCTGATCGAGCACCAGCCGCGCGCGCGCCGGGGCCTGGGTGTACATCACGAGTTGACCAACCGCGTGCAGCAGACCGGTCGCAAACAGCCGTTCGGGTTGTTGATGACGGGCAATGCGCGCCAGTGCGCGCGTCAACAAACCACAGTGCACACTCGCATTCCAGAAGGCGTCCATATCGACGAGAGTGGTGGGGATCCCTTTGAAGGCGGTTACTGCGCCGGTCGCGAGTGCCAGGTTGCGCAGCGCACTGGTGCCGATGACCTGAACTGCCTGCGCGACATCATCGAGCGGCTTGGGCAGACTGTAGTAGGCGCTGTTCACCAAGCGCAACACGCGCGCCGATAAGCCCGGATCAATGCTGATCACTTCAGCCATGTCGCGCGCCGAAGCGCGCTGATCATCGGCGATTTCCATCACCCGCAAACACGCACCGGGCAGTGACGCAAGGGCTGAAACCTCACCCACCAAATCTTTTACCGTCACCAGCTTCGTTGCATTCGCCTGCGCGGCGGTGGCGCTAATCGGGGGCTCTTCTATGATCGCCATGAGCGCTACTCCCTGCCGCGGGGAGCGGCATTAATTCGCACGAGTCGCTCTGGTTAGCGGCGAAGACAGGCGCGACTTAACGCGCGAGTCGGCTCGTAGCGAGGTCCCATCGCGGCTAATGCCGCTCCGACAACAGGTATGCAATCTTCTTGTTGGCGGATTTTCTAAACGACCAACACCGTTGAGCCCGTGGTGCGTCGCGCCTCTAGATCACGGTGCGCCTCCGCCGCTTCACGCAGCGGATAGGTCTGGTTGATGGAAATTTTCACGACCCCGCTGCGCACCACGTCAAATAACGCGCCTGAGCTCGCCTCG
>JANOVQ010000291.1:0-15552 GCA_031417495.1 Pseudomonadota bacterium
GAACACCGATGAGACCTACTGGCTGTGCCTCACGCGCACTGTGCAGGAATCGAAATTATTTCCGGTCTCGCCCTACATGATTTTGTCGTACTTCATGGCGTTCTATCGCTATCCGTCGCTGCTTCGTAAAATCGAAACCCACATGCGGGCTGAAGAAATTGGCGACCGCGTGCGCGGACGCGGCATCAAATGCCAAAACCCGGCACTCGGTTGGGGCCTGCCAAATTTTTATCTGCTCGGTCGTGAGTACCTGATCTCGCTCGGCTTGATCCGTCCCCAAGACGCAGTGGACGATATCCGCTATGTGCTGGATTTCTGGAAGCGCTTTCAGCTCGCCTGGCATCGTAACGATGGCCATCTCACGAATCGCGAATTTGGCCACCGCGCACAAATTCTGCCTGAGCGCCGTATCCAAATATTTCATGCGGATTTATATGACTGCGCCGAGGGCGATCGACTGCACACTGCCGCGCAGGCCTTCATGGCTGCCACTTCGCAGTATGGGTTTCTGGTGTCGTGCGAATCCCGTATCGGGCTGCATAACCAGGGACCCTATAAGTTAGATGACGAGCGCGAAATGATCGTGCGCGACTTCATGGATCTCGCGGAAGGGGATTATCCGTGGCTGGACGGCGTCGCGGCCGACATGCCGTACAACAACTTAACCGTGCCGATGGCGGTCAAGGGTTGTCATTTCAATATTATCGATGACTGGGGCTCGTTTGAATCACAGCCAGAATTCAAATCCCATCACATGGTGGGCGTGGGGCTCTATACCTCGGATTGTCTGACCGAATCCTATGTGCCGATTGGCATGAGCAGCCGCGAGGAACTGACAGCGACCTTCGCAGATCTCACGCTCAAGGCGAAAGAAGCGACTTCCCGCCTGTGGAAACGCATCGCGGGTTGGACGCGCGATCAGATGATCGATGCAGGGGCAATCACCTACTTCGCGATCTGCAAGGACATCGCGCATGTCGCCGGCTGTTATGAGATGGAAGACTGGACGATGATTGACGAGCGCGCCGAGCGGCTACGACCGCTCCTGAATGACGAATACAGCAACATGTCGCTGTGGGAAATTTTGGGGCCGCTGTCGCATCCCTGCCAGCGCACGCACGACTACCAACTGATGCAACACGCGAATATTCCGGCCAATACCTATTCGCTGATCCCGTATTCGATTCTTGACGATGGCGATTACACCGCGACCTGCGGCGAGCTTAAGCCGGGTCGCAGCCATCTCGAGCCCAAGCAGGATCGCTATCGCACCACCCAGGGGGTGCTGACCTTGGCGGAGTACAACCAGCGGGTAAAAGCCTTCACGCCGCGCCTCAGCAGCGACAAATTCCGCCATAAGTGCGAGAACTGGCTGAAGTATCACTACGACACTCCGTTGGCGGGAGAGATGTATCGCATCGAGCAAGAGACTTCGCGGCAGCTGCACGGTCGCGGTGCTGGCCTGCGTCGTGCGGATATCGAAAAGCTGCGGAAGTAACGCGATGCAAATAGGACAACTCATCCGTCGCGCCGCGTTGTATTTTGGCGATGCGGCCTGTCTAGTCGAGGGCGAGCGCCGGATCAGCTTCAGGGAATTTGATGCGGCGACGGATCGCCTCGGCAATGCACTGCTCGCACGTGGTTTGCAGCCTGGCGAGCGAGTCGGTGTGTTGCTCGCGAACAGCATTGAGTGCCTGATCGGGTACTACGCGGTGGCCAAAGCAGGCTTGGTGCGGGTGGGTTTGAACACGCGCGAAACCTTGGACAACCATCAGTACAAGATCGCCGATGCCGGTTGCCGTGCGGTGATCCACGCCGGGATTGAGGGCTTAACGGTCGAGCAATTGATCGGACCGCGCGAACTGCTGGATCTGATCGCACACGGCGCGCCGACACCCTGTGCGATTGATCGCGCGCTCGATACACCCTACCGGCTCGGCTTTACGGGCGGCACCACCGGTAAGGCCAAGGCAGTGACTTTAACCACGCGCGGAGAGCTCGCGGAGTTGTCCGCGTTCCTCATGGACCTCGTCCCCGACATTCGGCCCGGTGACACCTTCCTGCACGCGGCGCCCATTGCGCATGCCTCGGGTGCGTATTTTCTGCCGGCGCTGGCGCGCGGCGCGACATCCTTGATCATGCCGAAATTTGACGCAGCGGAATTCGTTAAGCTGGCGGAGCAAACGCAGGCCAGCATGACTTTCCTGGTGCCGACCATGCTGGCGATGATTCTCGAAGAACCTGCGCTCGCCTGCGCAAAACTTAATTTACGCACGATCAGTTACGGCGCATCGCCAATCGCCCCTTCCGTGCTCGATCGCGCGCAGGCGCGCTTCGGTAAGGTGTTCGCACAGACCTATGGCCAGGCCGAGAGCCCGATGGTGATCACGGTTCTGCGGCCTGACGAACATGATCGAGTTGGCTCCTGTGGGCGACCGTTTACTTTCGTGGATGTGTGCGTACTCGATGACGAAGACAAGCCCGTGCCAGTGGGTGAGGTGGGCGAAATTTGTTGTCGGGGCCCCCAGACCATGGCGTATTACTGGAATCGCCCAGAAGCCACCGAGCAGGCGTTTCGCGGCGGTTGGTTACACACCGGCGACATTGGGAAAATGGATGCGGAAGGTTTCTTCTACATTCTCGATCGTAAAAACGACATGCTGATTTCAGGCGGGTACAACGTGTATCCGCGCGAGGTCGAAGAGGTGCTGCTCGAAATCGATGGGGTAATGGAAGCGGCGGTCGTCGGCGTTCCAGACGAGAAATGGGGCGACCGCGTGATCGCTGTGGTCGCGGGTCGCGCGGATTTGGCCGCGGACGCTATTCTCGAACACGCGCGTACGCGCCTCGCTAACTACAAGCGCCCGAAGGCGGTGGAGATCTGGCCGGAATTACCCAAAAGTGCTGCTAACAAGATTCTGCGCCGCGAGATCCGCGAGCGCATTGTCGCGCGCCCACCCCTAGCCTCCTAGACTGCTCGTCCCGCAATTCGAGAATGATCATGAACGAATTACACCTGACGCTGCACGGGCTCGCGATCAAAAAGCACGCTGGCCCAGCTGACGTCGCCAGTGTAGTGGGGTTAACGGCAGACCGCGTTGCCGAATTACTGCAACAAGCGACAGCCAGCGGTCGCAGCGTCGAAGCACAGGGTGCCTACCTGCTCTCGCCAGCCGGCCGCATGATTCTCGATGGCCAGTACTCACGAATTTACGCAGACGCCCGGGCAGACCAATCCTTCGTCCAGACCTATGCTCGTTTCGAGCGCGTGAATAATGAATTAAAACACCTGATCACCGATTGGCAGATGCTCGAAGTGGGTGGGCAGAGAGTGCGTAACGATCACGCGAACCAGGAATATGACGCGAAAGTGCTTGATCGCCTGGGCGATCTGCACGAACGATTCGAGCCGATTCTGCAGGCGTTGCGCAAACGCGTGCCGCGCTTGGAGATTTACCAGCGAAAGCTGGAGCATGCATTGGCACAGGTCGAAGCCGGTGCCGTGCAATGGATGAGCGACGCCAAGCTGGAGAGCTATCACACGGTGTGGTTTGAATTGCACGAAGACCTGCTGCGAATCTTGGGAAGGGAGCGGGAAGAGTAAGAAAAATCAGGATTGGCCACGGAGAACACAGAGAACACAGAGGGTTACAATTCTTTTGTCACTCTGTGTTCTCCGTGGCAATCTTCTCTTGCGCTTGTTGGCGGACGACCAGCGCCCCGCCAAACTCCGTCATCCCGGGCGAAGACCCGGGATCCAGGGGCGCTTGATATTCATTAAGGGCTCCCGGATAAACACTACGCGCTTCCCGGGATAACGGGAGTTGGAACTTTCATGGCCATCGAACTCGGACCACGAACCTTAGCCCTCGACGGCACCAGCCTGCCGGATAAGTCGCTGATCGGCGGCAAGGCCTGGTCGATCGCACGCATGCTGGCGCTCGGCCTGACAGTCCCGCCGGCATTTGTCATCACCACTAAAGCCTGCGCCGAATATCTCGCGACCAACGCAATTCCGGTGGGGCTGGAGGACGAACTGGAGGCCGGGATTCGCTGGTTGGAACAGGCGAGCGGACGCCTCTTCGGCGGCACTGCGGCGCCGCTACTGCTGGCGGTGCGCTCCGGCGCAATGATCTCGATGCCCGGGATGATGGATACCGTGCTGAATTTAGGCATTAACGACGCCACGGCAGCCGCGCTAGCCCGCGAAAGCGGCGATGCGGTTTTTGCCGCGGATACCCAGCGTCGATTTCTGGACCTCTACGCGCGCATTGTATTGCGTGGGACCCTGCCTGAAATCGCTGCTGATGCCCCAATCGCTGACTGGCTGAGCGCGATTAAAGAGGCCACTGGTCGCGCTGTCCCAAGCACGCCGCGCGAGCAGTTGGTCGGCGCGGTGATGGCGGTATTCGAGTCCTGGAACTCGCGCCGCGCGCGCCGCTATCGCGAGCACCACCAGATTGCCCACTCCCTTGGCACAGCAGTCACCGTACAAGTTATGGTCTTTGGCAATCTCGATGCGCAGTCCGGCACCGGCGTCTTGTTCAGCCGCAACCCACTGACCGGGGAGGCCACGCCCTACGGCGAATACCTCGCGCGCGCGCAAGGGGAGGATGTGGTGTCCGGACGTTTCACGCCACTTCCACTTAGCGCGTTGGCGAAGACGATGCCCGAGATCGAGCGCGCGTTGCTAGCCGCGGCGGCAAAGCTTGAAACGGAAAATGGCGATGTGCAGGACATCGAATTCACGATTCAGCAGGGCCGGCTATACCTCTTGCAGAGTCGTTCGGCGAAGCGCGCGCCGGCGGCGGCCGTGCGCTTCGCCGTTGAAATGGTGCGCGAAGGACGGATTGACCAAGCGACGGCCCTCGCACGAGTGAGCGCCGAACAGGTGCGGATTCTGCTCAGTCCACGACTCGCGGCGGGGGCGACCGACAACGTCGAAATACTTGCCCGGGGCGAAGCCGCGTGTCAGGGCGTGGGTGTGGGCGAGATCGTCACGAACACCGATGAGGCCGAACGGCGGGCACAGGCGGGCGACGCAGTGATCCTCGCGCGCGATACCACCAGCCCCGATGATGTGCACGGCATGCTGGTCGCGCGCGCGGTGATCACCGAGCAGGGCGGCGCAACTTCGCATGCGGCGGTGGTGAGCCGCGCCTTGGGGGTGCCCTGCGTGGTGGGTTGCGGCGGTGGCAAGCTCAGTCAACTCGCCGGCAGAATCGTCACCGTGGACGGTGGGACAGGCTGCGTCTACGCCGGCGCGTTGCCGGTGCTCGCGCCCGATGAGAACGTGGAGCCGGGCTTGCGCGAGCTCACCGAATGGGCAGAATTGCGCGCGCCGTTGCGCGTGATCGGTGAACAGGATCCGCTGGCGGTCACTGCGCGAGATCTTGATCGCGCCAAGGGCGGCGAAGATCCGGCACAATTGGCCACCTTGGCCGCTGGCGCTGAGGTGCTGCGAGGCGCAGTCCTGAATAGTGACCTGGGTGTGCATGCGGCAGTGGCGGCGGGGGTGGGGACTATCGTGGTCAGGCAGCGGTTGCCGGCGTTACTCGCCGCGATCGCTCACTAAAAAATAGGATAAGGCATGGCGAATTCTGATAAGCCCAAGGTAACCGCAGAAGACCTCGAAAATCTGATTGAGATCTTCAATCAATCCGCTTGGGATGAGCTGCATCTTGAAGCCGACGGACTCGAGATTTTTCTGTCGAACGATCCGAATGCATTGGCACCACGGCAGGCCAGCGGTGCAGCAGCGTCCATCGGCACCACCGCGCAAGTGGTCGCGCCGAGTTCAGTGCCGGCGACTGCGGTGAGTTTAGCCGGACCCAGCGGCCACGCACCCATCGCAGAGGGCCAGGTTGCCATTCGCGCGCCGAATCTCGGCACCTTCTACCGCGCGCCCAAGCCCGGTGCGCCACCCTACATCGAAATTGGCCAGCAGATCGAAATCATCACCGAAGTGTGTTTGATCGAAGTGATGAAACTTTTCACCCCGGTGCAGGGCAATGTACGGGGCGTGGTGCGCGAGAGTCGCGCGCGCGATGGACAGATGGTCGAGTTCGATGATGTGCTGATCATTGTCGAACCGAACTAGCGCATGCCGTGCGCCGTCTCCTTTTTCCATGCCAATTGCGCGCGTTCTAAGCGCTAATCGCGGCGAGATCGCCGCGCGCGTGGTGCGCGCTGCGCACGCACTCGGCATTGAAGTGGTGCAGGCCGTATCGAGCGCTGATCGCGATAGTCGTGCGGCGCAATTTGCTGATCGCAAGGTGGTGATCGGTCCCGCACCTTCCCGCCAAAGCTACCTCGATGCCAATCTCCTCGTGCACACCGCGCTGCAGACGGGCTGCGACGCCTTGCACCCGGGCTATGGATTCCTTTCGGAACGCGAACATCTCGCGCGCCTGTGTGCAGACCATGGCATCACTTTCGTCGGACCGCAGGCTGAAACTATTGCGGCGCTGGGCGACAAACTGCAGGCCAAGGCGATTGCGCGCGCGGCAGGTGTGCCGCTGGTGCCGGGGACGGAGCGCATCGCGAGCGCGCACGAGGCGACAGTTGCCGCCGAGACCCTGGGCTATCCGGTGCTGCTCAAAGCCTCCGCCGGTGGCGGCGGGCGGGGCATGTTCATTGCCCGCAGCGCGGCGGAAATTACCGCGTCCTTTGATAAGGCGTCGAACGAAGCGGCAGAAGCCTTTGGCGACGGCACCATGTACATGGAGCGCTATGTGGAGAACGCGCGCCATGTGGAGGTGCAGGTGTTTGGTGACGGCACTGGCAAGGTGCTGCACTTTGGCGAGCGCGATTGCTCGATTCAGCGGCGCTACCAAAAGGTGTTCGAGGAAGCGCCCTGTGCCGCCATGCCAGAGGCCCTGCGCCAGCAACTCCACCGGTGTGCAGTGGATCTGGTGGCTTCACTCAAATACCGCAACGCCGGCACCGTCGAATTTCTGTACGACGTGGATCGCGCGGCGATCTACTTTATCGAAGTCAATGCGCGCATCCAGGTTGAGCATCCGGTCTCCGAGCAAGTCACTGGCTACGATCTCGTGCAGCTGCAGTTCCAGGTGGCCGGGGGAGAACCCCTGCGCTGGACGCAGGATCAGATCCCGGTGCTGCGCCACGCGATTGAGTGCCGCCTCAATGCGGAAGATCCAAAGCGAAATTTTCAGCCGAGCCCGGGACGTATTACCGGCTGGTCGCCGCCGCAGGGCGCAGGGATTCGTCTGGACAGCCATTGTTACGAAGGCTACCTGGTGCCCCCGTTCTATGATTCGATGATCGGCAAACTGATTGTGACCGCGGCGACCCGCGCCGAATGCGTCACGCGTCTGCAGGCCGCGCTCGCGGACTTCGACGTGGCAGGACTCACGACTAATCTACCGTTGCTTAAATTCATCGCCGCGCATCCGGATTTCGCGGCCAATCAACTCAATACCCGCTGGCTGGAACAAGTGCTGTTGCCAGCGTTCGCACCAATCCAGGAGTAGCCGAGCATGGCGCACATTGAATTTCTTGATGAGACCCTGCGCGACGGACAACAAAGTCTGTGGGGTATGCGTATGCAGGCGGGCATGGCGCTGCCCGTCGCGCCGCTGCTTGATCGCACGGGCTTTCGCACGATTGATCTCTCGGGCTCGTCAATGTTCGAAGTGCTGATCAAGTACTGCCAGGAAAACCCCTGGGAAGGTCTTGATCTCTTAACCCAGGCAATGCCGCGTACGCGCGTTCGCGCGGGCATGCGCTCGAATGCCTCGGTCACCTTCAGCGTCACGCCGGATGCGTTGATGGATGCGTGGATGCGCCAATTGAATGTGCATGGCTGCCGCAGCTTCTGGATCTACGATGTGCTGTTCAACATTGACAAGATGCATCGCCTGGCGAAGGTCGCGAAGGAATTTGGCTCCGAGGTCGCGGGCTCCATCATGTTCACGTTGAGCCCCGTGCATTCCGACGACTACTACGCGGACAAGGCCGACAAACTCTCGGCGTGCAAGGATATCGACACCCTGCTGCTGTACGACACCGCCGGCGTGCTCGAGAAAGAGCGCATGCAAACCTTGCTGCCCGCGATCGTCGCCAAGGCGCGCGGCAAGCCGCTTGAATTCCATTCCAATAATTTGCTTGGTCAATCGGCCAAGGCCTATCTCGATTCACTGCCGTTAGGTGTGAGTATTCTGCACACCGCGAGCCGCCCGCTGGCCAATGGCCCCTCGGTGCCGTCCACCGAAATCATGGTACGTAACATTGAATTGCTGGGACACACGCATAGCCTGGATACGAGTCTGCTGCCGCCGGTCGCCGCGCATTTCGAGAAGGTCGGGAAGGCGGCAGGATTCCTGGTCAATCAGTACGCGGAATACGATGCGCTGTCCATTCAACACCAGATCCCAGGCGGTATGGTCGGCACCATGAAGGCGCAGCTCGTGCAACACGGCATGTCTGATCGGCTCGAAGACGTGCTGGCGGAAACCGCGACGGTACGGCGCGAGCTCGGTTATCCGGGAATGGCGACCCCGTTCAGTCAATTGGTCGGCACGCTCGCCGTGCTCAATATCGTGACGGCTAAGCGCTACTCTGTGATTCCGGACGAAGTGATCCAATACGCCTGCAAGTATTACGGCGAGACCGTGGCGCCGATCGATCCCAATGTGCTGGATAAAATCATGGCCGCGCCGCGCGCGAAGGAAATCGCCGCACACCCCCCGGAACAACCGACCTTAGCCGAATTGCACCAACGCTACGGTACCGACAACGATGACGAACTTATCTTGCGTGCGCTGGTACCCGAACCCGATCTGGTCAGGATGTGGGCGGCGGGACCGGTGAAGACAACTTATCCCTATCTGTCGTCGCCTGAACTCGATCAGGTGCGCCGCTTAATGAAGGTGGCGACCTCGCCAGTCGTGCAAATTGCCGCCGGGAATTTCAAACTTTCGTTGCGCAAATTTAAGTCGGTACTTTGAACATGAAGGATATTAGCCAATGACACGCCGGGCGGTAATTGTCGATGTCGTGCGGTCGCCGTTCGGACGCGGGCGCGAAGACGGCGCGCTCGCGGGGCTGCATCCGGTGGATCTGTACGCGCAGGTGTTGCAAGGTCTGCTTAAGCGCAGCCAGCTCGACCCGGCGCTGGTCGAGGACGTCATCACCGGCTGTGTGATCCAGGTCGCCGAGCAGGCGGGCAATATCGGGCGTCAGGCAGTCCTCGCTGCGGGCTTTCCAGAGTCGGTGCCGGCCGTCACGCTTGATCGCAAATGTGGCTCCACGCAGCAGGCGATGGATTTCGCCGCCCAAGGGGTGATCGCAGGCGCCTACGACATTGCTATCGCCGGTGGCGTCGAGATGATGGGCTTAGTGCCCATGCGCGTTAACCGGATGGGCAAGGACAGCGAAGGTCCGGGTTTTCACGCGCGCTATCCGCAGGGCACCGTGCATCAGGGTGTGGCCGCCGAGCGGGTGGCCGCGCACTGGCATCTCAGCCGACTCGAGCAAGACACCTACAGCGCTCGCTCGCATGCGCTGGCACAGGCGGATCGCGCGGCGGTTGCGCGCGATATTATTTCGATCAGCGTGCCACAGATTGACGGCACGCGGCGCACTGTGGCGACCGACGAAGGATTGCGTCCGGGCACCACCGTGGAGAAGTTAGGCAGCTTGCGCTGCGCGTTCCAGGACGAAACAGTCGCGGCGCGCTTTCCCGAGATTCGCTGGAGTGTGACTGCCGGCAATGCGAGCCAGGTATCCGATGGTGCGACGGCAATGCTGATCATGGAAGAAGCCACCGCACATCGCCTGCATCTCACGCCGCGTGCGGCGATTACAAATTTTGCCGTGATGGGCGACGATCCCATGCTGCTGTTGACGGCGATTATGCCGGCCACGCGGAAACTGTTGGCGCGCGCTGGCATCACTATCGCGCAAGTCGCAGCTTACGAAGTGAATGAGGCCTTCGCCTCCGTCCCATTGGCCTGGCAAAAAGAATTCGACGCCGATCCTGCGCAGCTGAATAAGTTTGGCGGCGCGATCGCGTTGGGTCATCCGGTGGGCGCGTCGGGCGGTCGCCTGACTGCGAATCTGCTGCGTGCTTTGGAGGCGAGCGGTGGACGCTACGGCTTGCAGACCATGTGCGAGGCGGGCGGCATGGCGAATGCGACCTTGCTTGAGCGCTTGTGAAGGCGAGAATAAGAATATCTGCCACGGAGAACACTCCATTTCCGTCATCCCGGGCGGAGCTGCGTAGACCCGGGATCCATGGACGTTCGACGTTCACTATGGATCCCTGATAAGCGCTACGCGCTTTTTGGGATGACGGAATTGGGGTGGTGTTCTCCATGGCAATTTGATTTCCTAGACAATCGGAGGAGCCTCCAATGACTGGTCGTGTACAAGACAAAGTGGCGATCATCACCGGTGCAGGCACCGGCATCGGCCGCGCCTGCCTGGAACTATTCGCCCGTGAAGGCGCAAAAGTGGTTGGCGTCTCCCGCACCCAGGCGAATCTGGACGAAGCGCTGGCGCTGGTGCGCGCGGCGGGAGGCGACGGCATGGTGCTGGCGAAAGACTTATCGAAGCCCGAAAGCGCCGACGAGATCGTCGCCGCTACCCTTAAGGCTCATGGTCGGGTGGATATCCTCGTGCACTCGGCGAGTGTGGGCTGGAGTTGGGGCGAGAAGAGCCCGAATTCCATGCTGCCGCTCGCGGACACGCCAATCGACAAATGGCGCGAAGTGATTGGTTTGAATCTCGACGCGGCCGCCTTCATTGATCGCGCTGTATTGATTCAGATGTTGCAGCAGGGCAGGGGATCGATTGTGAATGTGGCCAGTCTCTCAGGGCTGTTTGGCATGCCTACCGCGCATACCTATTGCGCGGCCAAAGGCGCCGTGATCAATCTGACCCGCGCGTTGGCGGCGACTTATGCAAAGCAGGGGATTCGGGCCAATGCGGTGTGTCCGGGCTATACCGACACGCCGATGATCGCACCAGTCATGAACCTCTTCGATGATGATGCCATTGCGACTCAACTTACGCCGATGGCGCGCGCCGGCACCGCGCTCGAAATGGCCTATGGCTGTTTGTATCTGGCCTCGGACGAAGCCTCGTACTGTAACGGCACGATATTGGTGATCGATGGCGGGACTAGCGCGCGGCAGTAGAGGGGATGCGTGTAAGAAGATTGCCACGGAGAACACAGAGTGAAACAATATTTTCATCCTCCGTGTTCTCCGTGGTTAATCTTAATTTTTCTAACTACCACTTCGCACTTACGTACCGTAGGGCGGAAAAGCGTAGCGCCTTCCGCCGTATGCCCCAGACGTTCTGAATTTCCTCCGTGTTCTCCGTGGCAGATATTCTCAAGTCGTTCCCAACACACGCCGCAAATGCCCCTGCCAAGCGTAATTCGTGAGATCCAATTGAATAGGGGTGACCGAGATGCGGCGGTTGGCGATCGCGTGCAGATCCGTCTCTGCCTGCTTCTCGCCCTCGGGATAAGTTAACTTAACCCAGTAATAAGGGACGTTTCGGTTATCGACGCGCGGGTCGATGCTGAAGGAGCCGGGCGGCCGCTGACCTTGGCGCGTGACTTCAATGCCCGCAACTTCCGCGACCGCGCAATCCGGGAAATTGATATTGAGGAAACTGCCAGTCGGCCAGTCATCGCTGGCGAGCAGCTTGCGCAGGAGTTCCGGTCCGTATTGCTGGGCGCCTTCCCACTGCGCCTGTCCTCCTAACGGCCGTACCACGCTGAGCGCGATGGAGCGAACGCCGAGCAAGGTGCCTTCCATCGCCGCTGCGATGGTGCCCGAGTAGGTCACATCTTCCGCCAGATTGGCGCCATTATTGATGCCAGATAACACCAGGGTGGGCCGGCGGTCCTTGAGGATTTCGCAGAAGGCCATCAGCACGCAATCAGTGGGGGTGCCGAGCACGGCATAGCTTTTTTCGCTGACCCGCCGCACTCGAATGGGCACGTGCAGTGAGATCGAATGGCTGGCACCGCTCTTTTCGTGATCGGGTGCGACCACCCAGATATCGTCGGTAAAGTTGCGCGCGATTTCCTCCAGCAACTTGATGCCTGGCGCGTCGATCCCATCGTCGTTGGTGATCAGAACGCGGCTCTCCGCGAAAGGTTTGGCAGGGCTCATATAAGTCTCATTGAATTTCAGGAGTTATAAGGGCGAATTATCGTCCTGGGCAACTTTCCCGTCCGCAAGGCCGATTCGGCGGCTGGCGCGCCGGCCGAGCGCGGGATCGTGTGTCACAACCAGCAACGTCACGTGGTCGCGCGCATGAAGGTTTTCCAGAATCTCGATCACCTGGGCGCCCGATGCCGAATCCAAGTTGCCAGTCGGTTCGTCGGCGAGCAGTAATCGCGGGCGCATGATCGTCGCGCGCGCAATTGCGACCAGCTGACGTTGTCCGCCCGATAATTCGTTGGGTCGATGATGCGCGCGATCAGTCAATCCCAAACCCGCTAAGGCGGCGGCTACCCGCGGTGCGCGCTCGCGCGCCGGCACGCCGGCCAGCGTGAGCGGCAGTTCGACATTCTGCGCGGCGGAAAGTCGGGGCACTAAATGAAAGAACTGGAACACAAAGCCGATTGAGCGACTGCGCACTGCCGCGAGTTCATCGTCAGCCAGAGAAGTGACATCCGTGCCGTCTAGTTGATAGGTGCCGCTGGTTGGTCGATCAAGCAACGCGATGAGATTCAGCAAAGTCGATTTGCCAGACCCTGAAGGCCCCATGATCGAAACATACTCGCCGGCTTGAATGGTCAGATCGATGCCCGCCACTGCGCGCACGGTTTGGTCACCCAGCACAAAAGTTTTGGTGATCTCCTTCAGTGCAAGCAACGGCACCGCAGGATTAGGGGGCGTCGTCGATGCCGTCATCGGGTTTCGCGTAGGCGCCGTCTTTCACATCCTTGCGCCCGATTGAAGTCACAATCTGCGTACCGGCTTCAAGTCCGCTCAGGACTTCGGTGAATTCCCAGTTGGAGACCCCAGCTTTGAAGGCCTGCTTCTTAAGGCGATGGGTGACGGGATCGTAGCGCAACACTTCGCTACCGTTGATCACCGCTTCGGACGGAAGCCGGAGCACTTGTGGATGTTCGTCCACCAGCACTTCGATGTCCGCGCTATAACCGGGCAACAGATCGGCCAGATCCTCCGGGCGCCTGAGTTCCACTTCCACTTCAACCGTGCGTGCCTGCTTCTCGCGCTCCAGGACATAGGGCGCGACTCGGCGCACCAGTGCGCCGCAGCGTCTTTCCGGGAAGGCATCCAGCGAGACACAGACCGACATCCCCGGCTTGATCGCGGGCGCATCGACTTCATCGATCGGCGCCGAAACATACATGCAGGACATATCGATCAGATCGATCGCCGGCAAGGTGGCGATACCGGTTGGCGAGGGCGTGATGAATTCGCCGAGCTTGGCATTGAGCTCCGCCACGATGCCCGCGAACGGTGCACGCAAGCGGGATTTTTCGATCTGCTGCTCGACCATCCCGCGCCGCGCCGCGCTGGAGGCGATCGCGGCGCGGGCCGCTGCACAGGCCGCACGGCTCGAATTAGTTCGCGTCTCCGCGGTATCTACCGCTTCCTCGGCGATCAGTTTTTGTTTGGCAAGCCGCTGCAGGCGATTAGATTCGCGCAGTGCGCCGGCTGCCGTTGCGCAAGCTTCATCCGCGCGCCGTTCGCTGGTCACAATATCGGTTTCGATTTGGTAAAGCTCTGCTTTGAGATCGTTGTTCCAGATCTCCATCAGAATTTGGTTCGGCACGACCTGATCACCCTCGCGTACCGGCAACACTGCGACGATGCCCGGCATCGCGGGCGACATCTTCGCCCGCGCGCAGGCTTCAATTGTACCGACGCGCGTATTCGAGACCGTGGCGCGCACATTGCCGCGTGCGACCGTGTGCAATAGCACTTCGACTGGCTTCGGCCGTGATAGCCACCACGCGCCACTACCGATACCCGCCACCACGAGAAACAACACTAACCAACGCATGCGAGGATGGTAACCCGAAGCCGTCACGAAAGGCGGATTGAATGGACTGAGCCACGGACCTGCGTCGAGCGCTGTCCCTAATCGCCACAAACGCCGATTGACCGATGCGCTAGCGGCTCCTAGAATCCCCGGGCCCACCAGATCGGGCGATTAGCTCAGCGGGAGAGCACTGCCTTCACACGGCAGGGGTCAGTGGTTCGATCCCACTATCGCCCACCAATAAAATCAAATAGTTAGATACGCTCTCCGAACCTTGGTGGCGTCCGTACGGAACTGGTACGGAAAGCAGCCTTGAAAACCGACTGGTGCTAGCCATACATCCTCGTTGACACTGTCGCACAAACCGGCAGTGTTGCATTGGGGAAACAGGGGACGTGGCTCATTATGTCTATCGAAAATCCGAACGACCAAAAGCCCTCGTTCTTCCAAAGAACGTTTTCGATAATTAACGATCAAGAAACCGCTCTTAAACTTGCGCAAACAGGGGCTATAGCGGGCCTGTTACTTTGCCTCATGGAGATGGGCGGCCTAGCCTTTACGTACTTTGGTACCGACCCCATTACCGGGGGAAAAGCTCTACCCGGTGCCTTCGACGAACTGCTGTACGGCGCAATCGCCCTAATTCCAGTGCTTCTTTTTCTCTCTTGGCGAGTGAAAATTGGCAAAGGCTATGTAAGTTCTGTATTGCTGCTTTGCCTGTTTGTTTACGAAGTTTCGGCGAAGGTTGCCGGCGGCACCACCAACGTCGGGTGGATGTTTGCGTATTTTTATCTCGCTGTCGGCCTTATTAACGGATCGCGAGCGTGCTGGTATCTGCACAAACACCCGCAGGATAAAGCAAGCCTTAGCAAAGTAATCACGGAACCCCAGCCGACGGAACTCGAAGCAACCTCTGCGCAAGTCGGAAAGATTTCGTTCCTCGGTTGGGCCCTCATTGTCATTGCTTTTGCCGTCCCCGTGGCGGCATCAACACTCGGTTATAGCAGCGCCGCGCAAGCCGGAGAAAAGGTCGGGCAAACGGTCGTAGGGCTCGTTGTTCTCGGTCTCGTGGCCATGCTCGCCCTCCGAGGCCGCAGCGCAATTGCGCATGCGTATGGTCGAGTTGCTGTAGGCTCGCTCCTGGGTTTGTGGGCCCTCGGTACGGTGGTGCAACAGGTATCGCAAGCTGACGCAGAAAAAGTATTTATCGTTCAGTCCCAGCAACTGCAGTTGCAGCACACCGCGCGTCTCACCGAACTCGGAAAGCGCTTTGACGCAATAGACCTAACTACGGTCCTTTCCCCAGAAAAAGTGACATCCGTCGAGGGAATTACTTCTGGTCGCGAAACTGTCTCCGAATTCAGAGCGTTATTGGCAGAGCGTAGAGGGGCGATAACTGCTCTTTTCAATGAATCTGAGCGTTTCTTTAATAGTAACTCTCCCAGCGAGGCAGATAAGCGCGCAGCCTTCGATTCAATGGAGAAAGGCAAAGGGGCCACACTCAAGATCTACTCCGATCTCGACAGGGTTCAAAGCGGTGTGGCTGCA
>JANOVQ010000292.1:0-7467 GCA_031417495.1 Pseudomonadota bacterium
ACGAGTGAGCGGATGCCGGCGCATACCCAGACTACTAATGCCCTTTGGCCATGAGTCTGGCCTGGTGTGCGGCACCGAGGTCATAGGCGATTGTCCGCAGCACGGACATGATCCGCTTCTTGTTGCCGCTGGCCAGCACGAGTGGCAGGTGCAGACTCTGCTCCGCAATGCGCCGATAGAGATAACGCGGAATGCCGGCGATGCTCGGCAAGGTCGCGTCTCCGGAAGTGGCCTCGCTTAAATAGAGCGTCCGGCCGTGACGGTAGAAACGTTGAATTATCCAACGCCAGGTAACCTGGCTTCGATTCACGATGTGGCGCACACCTGCCGTTGGAGCGAAGCCGAGCAGAGCGCCCTGGCTGGCAAGCCGCATCACGAAATCGGTTTCATCTCCCAACAATCCGGCGGCGCCGTTCATCAACCTGGGATCGAAGCGACAGCCAGCCTCCAACACCGCGCTTCGGACGGCCATGTTCGGGCCGAAAATCTCAGCAGCATTGGGTGGGAACACGCCCTCGCCCAAGGTGGGCGTAGTGACCGCATACAACATCAGCATCCAATTGGTTTCGCGCAGCCATCCCGGCGGGGCTGCCTCGAACTCCGGCACGATCATTCCGCCGAAAACATCGATCTCCGGGTGCTGGTCGGCGACGCGGCGCCACTCGCAAAGCCAGCTGCATTCGGGAATCACGTCATCATCGGTGAATACGATCAGATCGCCGCGGGCGCGGGCGATCGCGGTGTTCAAGGCATTTGGCTTGCCGAGATTCGGCTCTTCGAGAACAACGAGTGGCAGGTCGGCGGCAAATCGATGAATGATTTGAACGGTCTCGTCGGTACTGGCGTTGTTCACCACGAGCAACTCCCAGCCGCCCGCTGGCTCCGCTACGTCGCACAGTGCGTGCAGCGTTCGCTCGATGGTGTCTGCTCCGTTGTGAGTCGGCAGAACAACGCTAATCATGGCGAGCTTTCGACAGTAAGCGGCACTAAATCCTCGTGGCGTACAGCGGCCTTGATCAATTGGCGTAACTTATTCGCGGTGACATTCGAGTCTAAGAGTGTATCCCGCAGTTTGTCGACATCCTCGCGCAGAATCTTAAGCCGGGCAGCTCGCTGCCGCTAATTTTGCGAGGCGCCGGCGCGATCTCGGAATAGCTGACAGGACTAGCTTCCGCCTCTATCGGCGCGCGGCCTAACTGGAATAGCGAAAATATCCGCGACGCGCACCGGCGAAGCGGTGCATTCTCGCCGGAAGAGCGCGACGTGCTGTTGAACCGCATCCAGTAGGATTGAATTCGCGCGAGCACCGCCCGATCATTTACCTTCTCGAACGCGTAAAGCCGCCTCGGGAAGCTTTAAAGCGCTGGAGGCCAGCATGGAAAAATGCACGATCATCGTCAACGCCCGCGATCGTTTTTCGTGCACCGCCGAGTGCCTGGAAGGGCTGCTGGCAAATAGCCCTGAGGCACAGGAGATAATCGGCGTCTTCGGCGGTGCCCCAAAACATCTGCTGGCTGCATGGACTGAACGCTTTGGCGATCGTGTGCGTTTCATTTTCGAAGAGCACTTTCTGAACCAAGCGCAGGCTCGCAACATCGCGCTACGCGCGGCCAAGACACGCCTAGCCGTCGTCATCGATAACGACAACGTCGTCTACCCGGGCTGGCTCCGCGCATTGATCACCTGTCAACAGGAAACAGGCGCCGGCATGGTGGTGCCGCTCATTCTGGAAAAGCCGCACAAGATTCACACTGCAGGCAATGGCTTGTATATCACCCACGAGGCCGGGAAATCCTTCGGCTACAAGGAGCTCCGATTTTACGGCATGTGGTACGGCGAGGACTGTAATCTGGAACGCTGCGAGACAGACTACGGCGAATTGCACTGCCTCCTCGTCGAGGTACTTCCTGCGTTAGCGCTGCAGGTTTTCGACGAGAACATCCTGGAAGTTGGCGAATGCGATTGCGGGCTGGCGTGGCAACAGGCTGGTCGCAAGATGATGTTCGAGCCCAAATCGGTGGTGTATTACAAACTTGGCACGACCATCACGGCCGATGACATCGGCCTTTTCTGCTGGCGCTGGGATTTACGTAACGTACTTAAAGGTTATCGACATTTTGAGCGCAAATGGGGCTTCGATATTACAGAGCGTGGGAACTTCAAGAATTTCTTGATGGAGTACAACAGACAGATCGGCTGGGTGCCGCGACGCTTTCATACCGAATGGGCGCTGACGGTCGATCGCCTGTTGAAATACATGGCCTGGCGCAGCGGAACACTTGGCCGTATCTGGAACCGATTCTGGTTTCGCGTGCGGGCACGGCGAGCCGGGTACTCCGAATGGCCTGAGTATTAGAGATAGAACATTCCTGGAAACAGGAGCTTTCAGGCCCACGATCACCCGTTGTCACCTGACTGGCTCTTTGCGCGGAATGCCGCCCGATGCGCGGACTCCGTTATCCAAGCAAACCGTGCGCTTTCATGTGCGCGATGATCGGGGCGGGCTGAAGCGGGTGCCAGCGGGTCTCCCTCGGCTCCTCATGCCACACGAAATTCAAATGCTCGACATGTCCCGCCACCTCAGCTGTTTCAAATACCGCGAGGCTCGCGCGCAATACGGCGCGCTGGGTGGCGGCGTCATTGACCTCACCGAACGGTCGTCCGAACGGATGCGCGATCGCAGCGACGCGCGGCATGCCCACCGCCCGTTGGAATTCCCAGAGCATATTCAAGGTCACGGTCGGAATGCCGGCGCGTTCGATCTGGCGAGCGACCAGTCCCACGGACCGGCAGCAATCGGGTCATACAGGGACCAGGAGCGCGAGATCAACGCCGTCACGGCGCATCGCCGCAGCGATTTCGGGTCCACTCACATTCTCCAACGTGCTGCTGTCCGCACCCTGGAAACCCATGATCGAGTAATGCGTGGCCGCCGCCGCGCCGACCACCCCCTCGGCGACCAGCTCTTCAAGTCTGCGCAGCGGCAGCGCGACATTGATATCGCGCTCGATGTAGCGGGTATCGATGTGCAGGTGGTTGACCGCGACGGCGGTGCTGTCGGCGTCGCGGTGGATCCGACGCCAGCTCGGATCGCCCCAGGTCGGATTGTTGCGTTCGCCGGCCATGTCGAACGGTGGATCGCCGTGCATCGAAATGCCGGCCGTAGTGAGCAGCGCGACCCGCGCTTCGGCGAGCGGCAGCGTGACAGGCGTCCACGGAATCTCCGCTGGCGCGGGCGCCCGCTCGATCGCCTCGGAAATTATTTTCTTGATGAACTTACCCGTAAAGCGGAAGGCGTCTACCTGCTGTTGCGTCATTGCTGTGGATCCCTGTTGCGATTGAAGAGCGCCAGGTGCGGCGGTCGCGCGCGCGCGGACCTGATCAGTCAGGCCTAGAAATTGCGACTGAAGCCCAGATTCAGGCCGTCTCCGGCGGCCCAAGCCTTGACGGGGACTCCAAAATACTCGCTGCGAGGATTCTGCGTGGTACCGCCGAACGCGTGAAAATAGCCCACCGACATTTCGTCACCACGTGCAAATCGATAGCTTAGACCTGCACTCAAGACATCCAGTGACCCTGCGGGTACGACCGGCGCCAGCAGTGCAAAGCGGTCGGAGACGACCCCGGAGTTGTGACCCCAACCGGCACGCAAGGTGATCGTGTCGTTCCACTTATGCACCGCACCTATCTTGTACACGGATAGGTCATTCCAACCGAAGCCGATACCGTTCTTGCCTCCGAGCAATCGCGAAGGCGTGATATCGCCCAGTAGTTCCGCCGCGGTGGGGCCGGGATTTCCGATCGTATCGACGGAGCCGAAGAAGATGCGCTGATAATCGAATGCCACGCTCAGTTTCGGCGTGGCATTCCACGAAATCCCCACGGTGTAATGCGCCGGACTGTCGAGATTGCCGCCATCCACGAACAGCCCGTTATATTTCGTGTAGTGATGGGTGTAGAGCCGGCTCGTGTACTGCGCGCCGAGACGCAGATCGGGCCGCAGCTGATAGATCGCGCCGACGCGTAGGCCGCCGCCAAACTCGTAGTCGGCGCCGCGCCCATCCAGACTGGTCGGGTCGGCCGACAGCGGCGCGAAACCCGCGAGGCCCCGCGCACTGAACTTCTGGAGGATGAGGAGCGGGGATATCCCGACCGTCCAGTTTTCGTTCGCGCGGTAGGCCACACTGAACGCGGTAATGAACTGCGCAAAATCAACGCCGATTTTTCCGCGGGTCGGGAAACCCGGATCGCCCGGGCGCCGGCCGGCGATCCGCTGCGCAACTTCGCCATACAGATCCCGGCTGTAACTCGTGTTCAAGCCGCCATTCGCGTACAGCGTGACGCCCAGGGTCGTGCGTTCATTCCAGCGCCGGCTGTAGCCGAATCCTGGCACCGGAAAAAACTCGCGATTAGAGCGGTCGCGGACGGCCTCGTCGCATTGTCCGATATTCGTGCAGTCGAGTAAGGCCTGGCGCTGCGGATGCAGCAGCATGATATTCGCATCCAAGCCGGGCTCAATCAGCGCCAGCCCGGCCGGGTTAATGGCCCCGGCCATGCGATCCTGCGGCATGGCAACTCCGGTGCCCGCAACGCCCAGCGCTTTCGGGCCATAGGCCGGCAAGAAATATCCATAAATCGCCAGCGCGGCCGAGGTCCATCCCGTCAACGCGAAGAGCATCGCGAGTCGCGCAAGTGATCGCGCCCGCGACATCCCGTCGCGGCGACATTCAAAAAATCTCGGGATCCCGGCCGCGTGCGGCAGTCGTTGGGTTCGGTGGCGTGAGATCAAATTAACTCCTGTGGCGGCAAGCCTTGAGGACACTGGCGGGTTTTTCATCGTGTGTCCGCGCGTCGATAATGTACCATCCGGTCCAGAAGGATCAAGACCTGCGACCGAGTCGCCTCGGAATGAGCTCGCGCCACAGGGAACGCGCGCTCACCAGCAGAGCGGAGTACCGTAACCTGCAGGCCGCGGATAATCTGCAGGATGAGCAATTTGCGTCGGCGAACCGGCGCCGGCATCAACTATCGCAACGACGGAGGCTACTCATCGTGAACAGCATGAAACTCTTCGATCTCGCAGGCGCCGAATCCGATCGCCGCTTCAGTCCATATTGCTGGCGCATCAAGCTCGCGCTCGCGCATAAAGGCTTGCCGGTAGAGACGATCCCGTGGCGCTTCACTGACAAAGAAGTCATCGCTTTCTCCGGCCAGGGGCGAGTGCCGGTGTTGGTCGACGGGAGCCAGGTGCTGTTCGATTCCTGGTCTATCGCGACCCACCTCGAAGCGACCTACCCCGATCGGCCGTCGTTGTTCGGGGGCGAGGCGGCGCGCACGATCACGTTGTTCGTGAACATGTGGACCGACAAGGTGCTGCAGCCCGGGCTCGCGCCGCTCATTTTGAGCGACATCTTTCAGCACATCGACCCGAAAGATCGCGACTATTTCCGCAGCTCACGCGAGAAAGTGTTCGGTGCCGCGCTCGAAGACGTGAGCAAGGACCGCGATATGAAGGTGAAAGCCTTCAGGCTCACGCTCGAACCCTTGCGCGCGGCGCTCCAGGCCCAGTCATTCCTGGCCGGCGCCGCGCCGGCATACGCTGATTTCATTGTCTTCAGCGCCTTCCAGTGGGCACGCTGCATCAGCCCCTTCAAGCTGCTCGCGGACGATGATCCGGTGGCACACTGGCGCGCCCGTATGCTCGCGTGTTTCGACGGTCTCGCCGGGCGGGCCATGGGTTATCCGGTCTGAAAGGGAGCATCCGCCGTCAGCCAGCTGCCCCCAACACCACCACATTCGGCAATGCGCAGGAACGCGCGCGCGGTGAACCTGGTAGCGGGCAGCACACCATCCGCGCCCAGCCTCAGGCCAACCATGAGGTGACCAATGATGAACAAATAACTACACTTATCCACGCGTCACGCTCATCGGCGCATGATGTTTATCCCTGGTCAGAACTCAATCGGCAGACCAGGTTAGTTTTGAATCAGCACGAACACCGTTACAGGAGCCTCTCCGACCATGCCGCTTAGATTCTTCCCATTGGCGGGGCTCATCGCGGCACTGGTCGCACTCAGCGGCTGCGCAACAACCACCACCGGCGGCGCAGTGGGCGCAACGCGTCCGCAACTGCTACTCGTGTCGTCCGCACAAGTGGATCAGATTTCCGCGCAGAGCTATACCAAATTGGTAGCCGACGCGACGGCGGGCGGCGTCCTGAACAAGAACCCCACCCTAGTGAAACGCGTCCGCGCCGTAGCCGGCCGTATCGCGCCGCAAACTGCCATTTTTCGTGCCGATGCGCCGGCCTGGAAGTGGGAAATCAACGTGCTCGACAGTCCCAAACTCAATGCTTTCTGCATGCCCGGCGGCAAAATCGTTTTTTATACCGGACTCATCGAGCAACTAACGCTGAGCGATGCCGAGATCGCCATCGTGATGGGCCATGAAGTTGCGCACGCACTTCGCGAGCACGCCCGCGAGCAGATGTCCCAGGCCCTGGTCGCACAGACCACCATCGGTGCAGGTGCTGCTTTGCTGGGGCTCGGCCAGGGCTCGGTCGACCTCGCGAGTGCCGGATACCAGGCCTTGCTCGCGACGCGTTTCAGCCGCAACGACGAAGCGGAAGCCGATCGCATGGGGCTCGAACTCGCTGCGCGGGCTGGATACGATCCGCGGGCCGGTGTCACGCTATGGAAAAAAATGATGGCCGCAAATCAAAACGGGCGACCGCCCGAATTCCTCAGCAGCCACCCGGCGGAAGCGAGCCGGGTTGCGCAAATCGAAGCGCTGCTGCCGACTGTACTGCCGCTCTACCAGGCTCGCTAGCGGTTCCAAGGGACAGTTTACTGATTTCTCCAAGGCCTAATCGAAGGCGCTTCGAGATAAATAAATTGTCCGCCTCAAATCAGGCAACAAGTGAAACGTTGCGCAAGCTGAATCGCCAGCCTTGGTCGGTGAGCACGAAACGGTCAAAATATTCCGCGCGGAGGTATTCGATCTCAGCGGCGCCTTCACGACCGCGCTGCATCTGGAGATCGACCCGGCCGGTCGCGCTCCGGCCATCGGCCCCGATCTCAATCCGAATATTGCTGCAATCATGCCGGGTCCACACCCCAGGCGCGCGACCGGCGACGACATTGCGAATCGCATCAAAGCCAACGATAAGTTGGCCCATTCGATCGAACACCCCATCCGGCGTGTAGAGGTTGGCGAACGCATCGGCTTCGCCGGCATCGGCATGCGCGCCGTATGCGCGACATAATGATTCACAGGCGTCGCGTGCCGCCGCGATATCGGTCGTCGTGATCGTGTTCATATCACCTATCACTGCTGTCCGGGTATTGAATCATCGAACGGCGGTAATTGTTTGATTTGAAATAGAGAAGTCATGCTTTTTCTTGGTCTCGATTTGAAGTGCAATAGGTCGATTTGCGACCCTGCGAGAAGTTTACTCGCAGGGGACAC
>JANOVQ010000293.1:0-5547 GCA_031417495.1 Pseudomonadota bacterium
CGGCCCAGGCCGGCAACGCGGCCCACCCTCCCGAGGCCACCACGAGCACCAGCGCACACGACGAATACCTCGTACTTTCCCCGTTGAGGGGCTAGGCTCGTGCATGTCCCTGCTACTAGTCAGTGGAACGAAGGGAGAACACACATGACGATCAACGAGCAGAAACTGCAGGTATTCATCGCCAAGGCGATGGGCGATATGGCGGGCGCCGCCACCATGCCGATGGTCCTGCTCGGTACTCGCCTGGGTTTCTACGAAGCCCTAAAGAAAAAGGCGTTAACGGTGGCCGAACTTGCCAAGAAAACGGGAACCTTTGAGCGCTACGTGTTCGAGTGGGCGCACCAACAGGCAGCGAGCGGCTATCTGACTTTTAACCCGCAATCGGGAAAATTCAAACTCCCACCCGAACAAGCCTTCTGTCTTGCCAACGAGGACAGCCCGCTGCATCTTTTCGCAGTGAGTGAGTTTATGGCCGCGATGTATGCAGCAATCGATCGCGCGGTGGAGAATTTCAAGACTGGCGGCGGCATGCACTGGGGCGAGCATCATCCCTGCCTGTTCCACGCCCAGGAGTATTTCAACCGGGGCACGTACCTTGGTGAATTGGTGAGCCAGTGGGTACCTGCGCTCGGGCTCGCCTCTCGGCTCAAAAAAGGGCTCACCTTCGCCGACGTCGGGTGCGGACACGGCGTCCCAGCGTTGATTCTGGCCGAAGCGTTTCCCAAATCCACCTTTGTCGGCTTCGACAATCATCCGACATCGATCAAGACGGCGACCCTCAAGGCGCAACACGCCGGACTTAAGAACGTGCGCTTCGAAGTTGCAGATGCGACCAGCTTCCCTGGTAAATATGATGTGGTGGCGTGTTTCGAGTGCTTCCATGACATGGGGGATCCCGGTGGGGTCGCCAAGCGCGCGCGACAGGCACTCAATCCCGGCGGCATTTTCGTCGTGATCGATCCCAACGCTAGCGACAATCCCGAGGAAAACCACACACCGATTGGACAGCTGTTCTACGCCGGCTCAACTTTTATGTGTTGTCCGGCATCGCGTGCATTGGGGGGGCCTGCGCTTGGCGCGCAAGCAGGACCCGCGCGCACGATCGCCTACATCAAGAAAGGCGGTTTCAGAAAGGTGCGCGTCGTGCACAAGACGCCGTTTTTCATGCTGCTCGAAGCCTCGGCGTAACGCCGCAATTTTGCGGCGTTCCCCACGTTAAAGAGCCGACCATGATGTGGTAGCAGGTTAAACCCCATTCAAATTCCACCACTGCGGGATTTAATTTCGCCGAAGAGTCAGATTGTCCTACTTGCTCGCAGAAGAAGCGACGTACAGTTTCGGTAAGCTTGCGTTGGCTTGGTGTTATGGGTGGGCGCTCGACCCACGCCTGACGGACTACTCGATGCGCCTGTTCGCCGAGAAGGTTAACCCGCACTTCGTCTGAAACGGGGTACTTTAAGTCGGCATCCACGGTCCCCACGGGGGACGCCCAAAACCTGCTGACCGCAGTCGAGGTCAGCGCAACAAGGGCGCGAGTCCCGCCTGTTCATCGGCGTTGAGTTCGAACTCGAAGATGGCAAGATCCTCGCGCATATGCTGCAGCGAAGTGGTGCCGATCAACGGCACGATCTCGAGCTGGGTCAGATAACGGAACAGAATCTGCGCGGCCGTCCGCCGGTGGGTTAGCGCCAGCGCGCGGATGCGCGCATGCGCGAGCAGTTGCGGGTTAGCGGTCAGGGTCCAGAAGCTTTGGTAGAGAATGCCACGCTTCACGCAGAACGCACGGATTGCGCTGTCGTAGTGCGTGCGTGCATGGAAGCGATTCTGCACCACCGCCGGCTTGATTCTCGCCTCGCGATACAGTGCTTCGAGTGCACTCAGTTCGTAACAATTGCTGATCCCCAGCTGCCGCGCGCGGCCACCCTCCCAGATGGCCTCCATCGTCGCCCATACTTCTCGCATCTCGGCCGCCTCTGTAAGCGGCGAATGGAGCAGTAAACCATCAACGTAATCCGTCTGCAGATTGCGGAGTGAGGATTCGAACGATTGCAGCACCTGCGCTTCGAGTCGTGCGTTAGGCGGGTAAGGCATCTGCGCTGGATCCTGTCCCGCGCGGGGGGTGAACTTGGTCTGCAGGTAAAGGTCCGCACGGGCGACACCCGCCTGCAGACCGGCCGCCAGACCAGTGCCGACGCCGGCTTCAAAATAATGCTTAGGCTGGCCCGCGGTATCGATGCCTCTGAAGCCCAAGGTGATGGCCTGCGTTACCAGTTCCGCGGTGCGCGCTTTTTTCCAGGCTGTGCCATAGACAATGCGCGGCATTTGCACGCCCTGGTGACTGACTAAGTCATTCGATGGCCGCTGGTTAGCCGAGGCCATGCGCAGCGCCGTACGATGATCGAGATGAGTCGCGCATAGAATTGATCCTTTGGCGGGTCTCTGGCGTAAAACAATAAAAGGCGACGGCCGACCTTGGACAAGTCTGAACTACTGAACCAGCTACGCATCGCGAGCGGCGGTGCCTGAGCCTATCGATATTACACGGCGAACCTGACCGTCCGCACGGCGCTCGCAACACTCAATTCGCCACGCATGCCGGCAGCTCTCTATTTGCGTGGCACAAAATTTTCAGGAGATCGACGCCATCTTTGGGGGTTAACGCGCGCGCAGTGATTCGCGAGTCAAGGTTCAGTCAGGGTTTACGCGCTGAGGCCTAGCGTGGTCCTCGAACACTGCAGGTCGCCATTCGCGCTGCAGCCAATTCGACTCCAACGAGGAAGGCCAGCATGAAAAAACCTCTGATTACCCTGTGCATAGTCGCCACGCTCGGCTCCAGCGTCGTTGGTGAGGCTGCGGCAAGCGGTGGCCGCCACGGTGGCTATGGTCATGGCGGACACTTCGGCGGGGATTTCGGCCACCATTCCTACGGTGGCCATTCCAGCAGCAATTTCGGCCTCTATTTCGGCGATCCCTTTTTCTGGGGCCCTTCGCCGTTCTATCAAAACTATGCACCAGACTATTATCGCGCCCCGTCGACGGTGATCATCGAACGTGAACCACCAGTCTATATCCAGCGTCAACCGCAGCAACAAGCGGAGGCGGCGCCGCTTTGGTACTACTGCCCGAATCCCGCGGGCTATTACCCGCAAATTGCTAACTGTTCTCAGCAATGGGTGCCGGTCGACCCACGCAGCGTGCCACCACGCTAATCAGGAAACGCCAATGAACATTATTCGTCACACGTCTTATCGTCTGCCGGTCCTCGTCGCGAGCGCGCTATTGAGCGGCTGCGTCACCTATCCGAGCGGACCCAGCATGCTCGCCCTGCCAGGCACCAGCACAAGCTTCGAGCAATTTCGAGGCGATGACTTTAGTTGCCAAAGCTATGCGCAGCAGGCCACTGGCCAAACCTCCGCCCAGCAAGCGGCCACGGACAGCGGCGTGAATAGCGCGGCCGTGGGCACCGTCGTGGGTGCCGCAGCTGGGGCCTTGCTAGGCGCCGCCGCGGGAAATCCGGCGGCTGGCGCCGCAATTGGCGCTGGTGGCGGCTTGCTGGTGGGCAGCACGGCGGGCACCGATGCCTACGGCGCCAGTGGTTACGGCGCGCAGGACCGTTACGACAATGCGTACATCCAATGCATGTACGCTAAAGGACATCAGGTGCCCGTACCGGCCGAGGTGGCAGAGGCTCAGTATCCGGCGCCTCGCCCACCGATGTCCTCGTATCCAGCCCCCGCGCCTGCCGGGTTGTATCCGCCACCCGGGACACCACCGCCGCCAGGGTATTAGCCAATTCGTATTAACCAATTCGCGGCTGAAGCCGCCCCTACGGGTGAGACGGATCGGCAGGTAGGGGCGCCTTTGGACGCAATGGAAGTAAATGCCATCCACGTCCACACGCGATCATCACACCGTGGAGCGCAATAATTCACTCACAATCCGCTCCAGGTGACGGAGCGAGCGACACGACTCCACGCGATCACAGGCCGCACTTAAGCGTCGCATCTCGGAATCTCCACTGTTCCAAAAAGCGCGCGGTTCCGGATTCAACCAGATCACGCGCCGCGCGCGTTCATGGATTCGCTGCAAATCGCGCTGGCCAGGATCGCCGTAGTTCGAACGGGCATCGCCAAGAATAAGGACAGTCGTGCGGTGATCGATGGTGTCCAAGGTCTGCGCCGCCAATTGCTCGAAGGCCCGGCCGTAATCGGTCGAGCCCCAGCCGTGACGCTGTAAGGTCAGGGCGACCGCGTCTTCAACCTTATGCGTCGCGAACAGATCCGATACCTCGGTCAGTTCGGACGAGAACACAAAGGAGCGCACGGCGGGCAGCACCTCGGTCACACTGTAGAGAAAGAGCAGTAGAAAGCGCGCCACGGCTGCGACCGAGCCCGACACGTCACACACCGCGATGACCTTCGGGCGCTCGATCTTGCGCCGCTTCCACACCACGTTAAACATGAGACCGTCGTATTCGATGTTGCGTCGAATCGTATGCCGTACATCGAGCTTGCCACGCTGTGCCACCTTGCGACGGCGTGAGTGCATGGCAACCAGTCGCCTGGCCAATTTACGGACCAAGGTTCGCATGAGTTTGAAATCGCTATGCTCGGCGCGTGCGAGCGGAATTTCTTGCAGAATTTCCTCGCGCAGCCGCGTGCCCGCATTCGCGGTCAGCATTAGAATCTGACGCTCCACATACGCCAGCACTTCTTCACGAAGCGCGGTGAGCCGCGCGCGCAGCCGGGCCACTTCCGTTTCGGCGCCCGCCGCGCGCAGCGCGCGAAAATTCTGCTCGAGCGCAACCAAGCCCATGTGCTCAAGCATCCGTCGGCTGTAGATGCCACGCTGAGTAAACAGGCGAATTTCGCTGACTCTTGCGGCACGCGCAGCGTTCACTATCGCCAACTGAAGCGCCGCGCGATCGCCAGACTCGAGCAGCGTTTGTAGCGAGGTACCGCCTTGTCCATCCTGACCTTGGCCTGCAATCCCACCCTCACCGGGCAACTCGCTCGCCGGCATTTCAGCCGCTGACGCTTCCTCAATCGGTTTTAGATTCCGCAGATCTGCCGAGCGGAAAAATTGCTCAAAACACTCCGCAAAGCGTTCTTTATCGTCGAGGGTTTTGGCGAGAACCTGCGACAACGCAGTTTTGAGCAGGCTTCGTTCGCCGATTCCCACCCAAGTGAACACCGCCGCTGCGTCGATCCCCTCTGCGCTCGAAACCCGCACATCCGCTGCGCGGAGCGCCTGCAGGAAATGGCTCAGCACCTCACTCATGGAGTCTTTGCTAGGGTTTGCGCGCTGCGGCAGTCAGCGCGTAGAGCTCGCTATCCACATTCGCGATGTCATCCTGAAATTTCAGCAACACATTCAGGGTGGCACGCACCAGTTCGTGATCGAGTTCGCTGGCGTGCAGCAGGACCAGGGTCCGCGCCCAATCGATGGTCTCGCTGATCGCTGGCGCTTTCTTCAAATCAAGCCCGCGCAGACTCTGCACGAACGCGACGAGTTGGTGGCGCAAGGTCGCGGCCAGTTCTGGCACCC
>JANOVQ010000294.1:0-7698 GCA_031417495.1 Pseudomonadota bacterium
CAACGTCTCGCCCTGCTGCAACAGCGCTTAGAGCGACTCGGATATGCAAAAAGCCAGCGGATGGTGGGCACACGACAGCGCGTGCTGGTGGTGCAGCCTGCACGCAAGAACCCACAGGAACTTGCGGCGCGCACGGATAACAACCGCGTCGTCAACTTCGCCGGTGCGGCGGCGCTCATCGGCAGCTATGTCGAGGTGCTGATCACCGAGGCGCTGTCTAACTCGCTGCGCGGGGAGCTTCTGCCTCCTCCCTCACGTACCCTGACTCAATGAACGGCGATACCACCCTCGAACTCACGCTTGAACCGTTGGAAAACGAACGGCTCGCCAATCTCTGCGGCCAATTCGATGACCACCTGCGCATGATCGAGCGACGCCTGGGAGTTGCGCTCAGCAATCGCGGGAATTTGTTCACCATTGCCGGCGGCCCGCTCGCCTGCGCGGCAACCAGTCGCCTGCTCCAGGGGCTCTATCGGGCGACGGCGCAAGGCGCGCTGGCGCCGGCCGAGGTTCATCTTCATCTGCAGGAGATCGTGGCCGACGGTGCCTTGGCGCAAGAGACGGACGACGCCAGCGTGCAAACCAAGCGCATGCTGATTAAGGCTCGCGGCGCGAACCAGCGCCAGTACCTGCGCAATATCGAACTGAACGATATCAGCTTCGGCATTGGTCCCGCAGGCACCGGAAAGACCTATCTGGCGGTGGCGGCTGCGGTGGCGGCCTTGGAGACGAGCAGTGTGCGCCGGCTGTGCCTGGTGCGCCCGGCGGTGGAAGCGGGTGAGCGGCTGGGTTTCCTGCCGGGCGATATGGCGCAAAAGATCGATCCTTATCTGCGCCCGCTTTATGACGCGCTCTATGAGATGCTCGGTTTTGAGCGAGTCGCAAAACTGATCGAGCGCAATGTGATTGAAGTCGCGCCGCTTGCCTTCATGCGCGGACGCACGCTCAACGATGCCTTCATCATTCTCGACGAGGCGCAGAATACGACGATCGAACAGATGAAAATGTTTCTCACCCGCATTGGTTTCGGTTCGAAAGCGGTGATCACCGGCGATGTGACCCAAATCGATCTCCCGCGCGGCAAGGACTCCGGGCTCAAGCATGCGGTCGAGATCGTGCGGGAGGTGGCAGGCATCAGCTTCACGTTTTTCAAAACCCACGACGTAGTGCGACATGCCTTGGTGGGACGCATTCTGGACGCCTACGAGGCGTTCGAGAATCGATGAGCGCGATGCCGGTTAAAGTCTCCGTACAACGCGCTTATCGCGGCGGGCCCAGCCGGCGGCTGCTCCAGCGCTGGGCGCAACAGGCACTCGCCAGCTCACACCCGCACGCGGCGCTTACCGTGCGCATCGTCGATATCGCAGAAAGCGCGACACTTAATGCAACCTGGCGTCAGCGCAGCGGCCCCACCAATGTGCTGTCCTTCCCCGTCTCGGGCTTGGAGGAGATCGCGCCGGAATTACTGGGTGATATCGTGATCTGCGCGCCGGTGGTCGCCAGCGAGGCGGCCGCGCAGGGAAAATCGCTGGAGGCACACTGGGCTCATCTGGTGGTCCATGGAACGCTTCACTTGCTCGGTTTCGATCACGTGGAGGCGCGCCAGGCGCGCACCATGGAAGCACTGGAATGCGAACTGTTAACCGCGCTAGGCTTTCCAGATCCCTACCAGGATCGTGAATTAAGCGACCCATGAAAAAGAAAGCTGCCGACAAACCCCCTCCTAGTTCGCTCTCCCGGCTCACCGACGTCCTCGTCCACAAACTGGCGAGACTGCTTAGGCGCCGACCTAAAGCGCGCCTGGAGTTAATTGAACTGCTGCAGGATGCGGAGAGCGAACATCTGATCGACGCCGATACGGCGGGCATGATGGAAGGCGCGTTGCTCGTGTCCGAGCTCAAGGTGAGCGATATCATGGTACCGCGCTCGCAGATGATTTTCATTGAAGCCGATCAAACGCCGCAGGAATTCCTGCCGGCCGTGATCGAATCGGCGCACTCGCGCTTTCCGGTGGTGGATAGCAAACACGAGAAAGTGCTGGGTGTGCTGCTCGCCAAAGACATGCTGCCGCTCGCGGCAAATGCGCACTACCCGTTCGAAATCCGCGACGTGTTACGACCTGCGGTATTCGTCCCCGAGAGCAAGCGCCTCAATATCCTGTTACGCGAATTTCGGCTCAGCCGGAACCATCTCGCGATTGTGGTTGACGAATACGGGGAGATTGCGGGCCTGGTTTCCATTGAGGATGTGATTGAGCAGATCGTCGGTGAAATAGATGATGAGTACGATGTGGATGACGAAGAATTCATTCGGCAGCATCGCGCCAATCGATTTACGTTAAAGGCCCACACGCCGATTGCGCACTTCAATGAATTTTTCGGCAGCGCGCTACCCGACTCTGAGTACGACACCATCGGCGGCTTGGTGGTCCACCATTTCGGCAGAGTCCCGGTGCGTGGTGATGAGATCGAATTCGATCAATTTAATTTCAAGGTGCTGCGCGCCGACCGTCGGCGGGTGAATATTCTGCGGGTACTGCGTCTGGTCCCCGCCCCCCCGCGTGCGGATGACGGTTAATCTTCAGAACCGATGTTGAGGCTGCTTCTCGCGTTCACGGCAGGTGGACTGTTGCCCTTTGCTTTCGCGCCGTACGGACTCTATCCGTTCGCCGTGATTTCCGTGGCAGGATTGTTCGCGCTGTGGCGCGCGGTCTCCCCGGCGCGTGCTGCAGCGCTTGGCGGAAGTTATGGTCTTGGCATGTTTGGCCATGGCGTATGGTGGGTGCAGGTCAGTATTCATCAATTCGGCTTGCCGCTGTATACCTTCTCAGTCTCGATGACTGTTTTATTCGTGTTCGTCCTCGCGCTCTTTGTCGCATTCGTGGGCTATGTGAGTGCACGTTTGCCGGTGCGCTCAGAAAATTTGCGCCTGTTCTGCGTGATGCCGGCGGTGTGGGTCGCGGGCGAAGGATTACGCGGCTGGCTGTTTACCGGATTCCCCTGGTTATTGCTCGGCTATAGCCAAACTGATTCCTGGTTGGCCGGCTTCGCGCCCCTCGCCGGGGTGCTCGGTACGAGTCTCGCGGTGGCGCTCCTCGCGGCATGTGTGGTGTGGGGATGGACGCATCGTATAAGTGCGGGCCTTGCGCTGCTGGTGATTGTCGGCAGCGGCTGGGCTGCCACGTTGGTCGCCTGGACCGTGCCCGAGGGCAAACCCCTGCGCGTCGCGCTAGTGCAAGGCGCGGTGCCGCAGGCGATCAAATGGCGCGCCGAATTTAAGGCCCGCACCTTGGAACTCTACACTGCATTGAGCACGCCACAGTGGGGTGCTGATTTGGTGTTGTGGCCCGAGACCGCCGTGCCGATGTTCCCGGATGAAATGCCTGAGAGCCTCGTCCGCCTGGGTAAACTCGCGACGCAACACGGCACTGCATTGGTGGTCGGGATCCCCAGTGGCGATCGCCTGCATGGTCCTTATTTCAACAGCGTGATGCTGTTGAACGCACCTGATCAGCGCTACGACAAACACCATCTGGTGCCGTTCGGCGAATATCTGCCTTGCGACCGCTGGCTGCGTCCGCTGCTCGATTGGTTGTCGATTCCGATGTCTAACTTCGCGAGCGGCCCTCCCCGGCAAGCGCCGTTGCGCGCCGGCGCGCTGCGCCTCGGCGTTTCGATTTGCTACGAAGACGCCTATGCGAGCGAAGTCATTAAGGCGCTACCGGCGGCCAACCTCTTGGTAAACGTGAGCGATGACTCATGGTTCGGCGATACGATCGCGCCGCACCAGCATTTACAGATATCACGGATGCGCGCGTTGGAAAGTGGGCGCTACATGCTGCGCGCCACCAACACCGGAATCTCGGCGATTATCAATGAGCATGGCGAAATCATCGCGCGTTCGCCGCAGTTCAAGACTTTTGTCCTGACCGGCCAGGCGCTTGCGCGCACGGGGGCGACACCCTTTGTGCGCTGGGGCCAAGCACCACTGTATGGGCTCATCATCCTCGGCTTGCTCGCGGCCTGCTGGCCGGTGTCTCGTGCCTGTTTAGTCACTGACACGTAACGAGTATTGCATGGGGCGGAAAGGCGCTGCGCCTTCCGCCGCATGTCCGTATCAGATTCCGTCATCCCGGGCGAAGACCCGGGATCCAGGGGCGCTTGACGTTCAGAATGGATCCCGGATAACGGCTTCGCCGTTGCCGGGATGACGGAGTTTTCGGGACGGGCAAGTGCGGCGCAAGGCGCTGCGCTTTTCCGCCCTATAACATTGAGGAGAGTGGCAGTTCAGCGCGAAGTCTTCGCACTCTGTTGATGCACGCGCGCCACCATCGCCGCCACGTGCGCGGGATCGATGTCTGGCGTGATGCCGTGACCAAGATTGAAAATGTGGCCGTTACCGGGTCCAAATGCCGCCAGCACCTTATCGACTTCGTGCTCGATCACCGGGATTGGTGCGCGCAGAATTGCCGGATCAAGATTGCCCTGCAAGGCAACGAGATCACCCACCCGCCGCCGCGCGTGCGCAAGATCGACACTCCAATCGACACCAATCCCGGCACAACCGCTGGCCGCGATTTCTTCGAGCCACTGGCCGCCGCCTTTAGTGAAAAGGATGCTCGGCGTGCCCGGCGTGAGATCGCGCACAATCCGTTGCATCGGCGCCAGTGAGCAGCGCTGGTACGCCTCGGTCGTGAGCACGCCACCCCAGGTATCGAACACCATCACGGCGTCAACGCCGGCCGCAATCTGCGCGTTGAGATACTGCGTAACGGCATCGGTCAGTAAGTTGAGTAGGAAGTCGAGCGCATCCGGCGCGCCGTATAGCCAGGCTTTGGCGCGCTTGAACTCGCGGTCGCTCGCGCCTTCAATCATGTAGGTTGCAAGCGTCCACGGACTGCCTGCAAAGCCAATCAGAGGCACTCGAGTGCCGAGCTCACGCTTGATCAGGCGCACGGCATCGGTGACATAGCGGAGCTCACGCTCGGGATCCGGCACGCCGAGTCGCGCGACAGCGGCAGGATCGTGCAACGGGTGTTTGAAACGTGGCCCGATCCCCTCATCAATCGTCAGACCCAATCCCATCGCATCGGGGATGGTCAGAATGTCTGAGAACAGGATCGCCGCGTCTAACGGAAACCGTGCCAGTGGCTGCAGAGTCACTTCGCAGGCGAGCTCGGGGGTCTTGCACAGACGTAGGAAGTCACCGGCGCGGGCGCGCGTCGCGCGATATTCAGGAAGATAGCGTCCCGCCTGGCGCATTAACCAGACTGGCGTGCGATCCGTGGCTTCGCGCTTGAGCGCGCGCAGGAAACGTGCAGAAGCGGGCGTGGTTTCCAAGGGCTCTGGCGGGTGGCGCCGGCTCAGGGTAGCGCTGCGGGCAAGTCACTCTCGCCCATCAGGAAATGGTCGATGCCGCGCGCCGCCGAACGGCCTTCGGCGATGGCCCACACGATCAGCGATTGGCCGCGCTGCATGTCGCCCGCCGTAAACACACCCGACACCGAGGTCATCCAGTTTGAATCGCGCCACACATTGCCGCGTTCGGTTAACTTCACCTTGAACTGTTCAAGAACCGGGCGCTCGGGCCCGACGAAGCCCATCGCAAGCAAGGCGAGATCGCAGGGGATCTCGCGGACTGAACCGGCGACTTCAGCGAACGCGACCCGACCATCGAGAGTCTTGATTTCGATATCGACCAGCTCCAACGCGCGGACTTTTCCCTGTCCATCGTCGAGAAAGCGTTTAGTGGAGACTGCAAACAGGCGGTCTCCACCTTCTTCGTGGGCGGAGGAGGTGCGATAAATGCGCGGCCATTCTGGCCATGGATTATCGGCGGTACGCGCGCCCGGCGGACGTTCTAAAATCTCCAGCTGGACGATATCCTTGGCCTGTTGGCGATGGGCAGTGCCCAGACAATCCGCACCGGTATCCCCACCGCCGATGATCACCACATGTTTATCCTTGGCCGAAATAAACGCGCCCTCAGGAATTTGCTCACCTGCCAGGCGGCGATTCTGCGGCGTGAGAAATTCCATCGCGAAATGCACGCCCTTGAGTTCGCGCCCAGGCAAGGCTAAATCCCGCGCAGCCGTGGCGCCCCCGGCGAGGAGCACGGCATCGAATGTCGTCTGCAGCTGCGCGCTTGGCACATTGACGCCGATGTTTGCATTGACCTGAAACTCCACCCCTTCCGCACGCATCTGCTCGAGGCGGCGCTCCAACACGCGCTTCTCCATCTTAAATTCGGGGATACCATAACGCAGCAGTCCCCCGCTTCGATCGTCGCGTTCAAACACCGTGACTTTGTGCCCCGCACGCCGCAATTGCTGAGCGGCCGCGAGTCCGGCAGGGCCCGAGCCAACCACCGCCACGCGCTTGCCCGTTTCGTGGCGCGGGCGCATCGGAACCACCCAACCTTCTTCAAAGGCACGATCGACAATCGCGAGTTCGACCGCCTTGATGGTGACCGGATTATCGTTGATGCCTAGCACGCAGGAGCCTTCGCAGGGCGCAGGGCACAGGGCACCGGTAAACTCTGGAAAATTGTTCGTCGCATGCAGGCGATCAATCGCTTCTCGCCAGCGGTCGCGATAGACCAGATCGTTCCAATCAGGAATTAAGTTGCCGAGCGGGCAACCCTGATGACAGAACGGGACACCACAATCCATGCACCGCGCGGCCTGCTGCTTGAGTGACTCTGGTGGCCACGGTTCCATCACTTGACGCCAGTCACGCAGACGTTCCGCGACCGGACGATACGGCTGCTTCTCGCGCCCGAATTCAAGAAAACCGGTGATTTTAGCCATGGGAGGCCTCCATCACTGCCTGATCTTCGGGAATGCCGGCCTGCCGCGCATGCGCGATCGCGGCGAGGACCAATTTGTAATCACGCGGCATCACTTTGACAAAATGCGGACGACACGTGGTCCAGGTTTGCAAGATTTTGGCTGCCACGGTGCTCGCGGTATAGCGCGCGTGGTTGGTCAACAGCCGCACCACGGCGGCTTCTTCCTCGGGTGACTCAAGCCGTTCGAGATCCACCATTTCCATATTGCACAGGCGCGAGAAGCGTTCATTCGGATCGAACACGTAGGCGACACCGCCCGACATACCGGCCGCGAAATTGCGCCCCGTGCGACCGATGATGATCACGCGCCCACCGGTCATGTACTCGCAGCCATGATCTCCAACCCCTTCGACCACGGCCTCGGCGCCACTGTTACGCACTGCAAAACGTTCGCCGGCGACGCCCCGGAAATACGCCTCACCGGCAGTTGCGCCATACAAGGCCACATTGCCGATCACGATGTTCTCTTCCGGCACAAATGTCGCGGTGCGCGGCGGAAACACTATGATCTTGCCACCCGACAACCCCTTGCCGATGTAATCATTGGCATCGCCTTCGAGCGCGAGCGTGATCCCGCGCGGAATGAAGGCGCCAAAACTCTGTCCAGCTGAGCCGTTGAAATTAATTTTGATGGTGTCGTCCGGCAATCCTTCGCCACCGTAGCGCTTGGTCACTTCGTAGCCGAGGATAGTGCCGACGGTGCGGTTCACGTTGCGAATCGGCAACGTCAGTTCAACCGGCGTACGCTCGCGCAATGCCGGCTGGCAGGCGGGCACTATTGTCACGCGATCAAGCGAGCGCTCAAGTCCGTGGTCTTGCGTGCGGGTACACCGGATAGCGGTTTCCGGG
>JANOVQ010000295.1:0-6078 GCA_031417495.1 Pseudomonadota bacterium
AGCGGCAGGCCGCCGCGTTCGACCGTCCCCAACATCACACCGTCGCGATCAGACAGGGTCACGCGACCGTACTTCTTGGGGAAGCCCCAGATTTCACGGCCACCACAGATGGCGATGTCGTTGTCCAAAATCAAGTATAGCGAGTAGTTCACAGAACGACCGCGGAAGGTGGCGTGCGCAGCCAGCAGGATTTCATGATAGCTGCCAAAGCCCGCGGTGAAGAACCTACTGACCTGCGCGAACATCGTGGCCTTGGGATCGATCACCAACGGCTTCGGCACATAGTTCGCGAGCACCTTGGGATCGCTCTGGAAAAGAATCATCATCGAGTGCGCGTCGCGGTATTCATAGGGCGGCGGCGTGTAGAGGGGTGACAGCTGCGGCATCGCATAACCGAACGGCGATTTGAACGGCTTGGCGATCGGCTTTTTAACTCTTGCGTCCATCGAATTTCCCTTGCGTATGCGGTGGCCGCGATCCTACTCCGCCCGCAGGGCCTGCACCATGTGTGACAAGATCTCGTGATCTGCGGCGTCCCGCACCGGAATGCTGAACTCCAGAGCACTCGCAAGGCCGGCATAGCGCGCACGCAGGCGCTCGACGATGCAATCATAGGTGCCGACCACTGCGTATTGGTGCAATACCTCGTCCGAGATAAGACTGGCCATCTCATTCCAGCGTTGCGCACGGGAGTATTGATTCAAAGTCCGTGCGAGATCGCCCAGGCCGTGGACTTCAAAGGTCGCGGCATACGCCGGCGTCGAACCATAAAATGCGATCCGTCCGCGAATCTCTTCCATTTTCTTGGCGAGCGTAGTCTCATCGGGGGCCGTTGCGACCAGTGGCTTCACAGCGATTTCAAAGCCATGCAGGTCGCGGCCCCGGCGCGCAGCGCCGTTGCGCACTGCCGGTAGCATTACCTCGCGGAGATACTGCGGGGTACAGATTGGATGCACGCGCAGTCCATCAGCCAGTTCGCCTGCCACCTGGCACATATAGGGATTCACAGCGGCGAGATGGAGCCGAATCGGCTCGCCGCTAAGCGGCGCGGGTGTGAAGACCGGCACATTCAGATTGATCGCGTAATGCGCACTGTGATGGGCGACCGGCGTGCCCGCCTGCCAGGCCTGCCAAAGATCCCGAATCGCCTGCAGATAGTCGCGCATCCAGGGCCCTGGGGCCGACCATTTGCAGCCGAAACGACGCTCGATGTGGCCCTTGACCTGACTGCCCAAGCCCAACACAAAGCGACCACCAGACAACCTCGCGAGGCTCCACGCCGTCATCGCGGTCACCGCTGGGCTGCGGGGGAAAGCGATCGCGACTGAGGTCGTCACCCGCAAGCGCGAAGTGGCGTGCAGCGCTAGAGTGGAGATCACATAGGGATCGTCTTTGTTCTCCTGCACCGCGAGCCCGTCGAACCCCAGCGATTCCACCCGCAGGGCGTCGCTGGCCGTCGCGCAGATATCCACTGCGCCATCCATCACCTTCAGCCCGGAATCGGCGCGGCCCAAAGGAAGCATGGTTTCAACCAACATAGTGGACATCTTGTTTTGCGTTAAGGTCGCCCAGCGTAGGCGATGACGGCAGACGCGCCAAGTCATCCTGGGGTTGAGTTGTCGCGCTGCGTGCTGCGATGATTCGGGCCACATAATAACAAGGCACGCGTGCTAAGCGCGCTAGAGGAACTTACGTGAATATTGCCGCCTTACCGATTCCGGTCACGGGCCGTTGGCCCGAACGCTACAAGCTGGTTGCGCTGTGCATCTGTGCCGTGTTCGTGTGTTACATCGATCGGGTGAACATTTCGGTCGCGGTGATCGCGATGCAGGAGCAATATGGTTGGAGCGAAACCGTGAAGGGCTTCGTGTTGTCGTCGTTTTTCATCGGCTACATGCTGTTCATGCCCACCAGCGGGTGGCTCGCGAACCGACTCGGCGGTAAGCGCGTGCTGGGCTTCGCAGTCCTGTGGTGGTCGTTATGGACTTTGCTCACCCCTCCAGCGGCCGCGATGTCGCTCACGATGTTGATCATCGCGCGCATCGCGATGGGTCTGGGTGAGGCGGCTACCTTCCCGGCGATTTACAACCTGTATGGTCGGTGGGTGCTGCCAACCGAGCGTTCGCGCGCCGTATCCATGCTGATCGCCGGCATCCCGCTCGGCACTTTGTTTGCGCTCACCACCACTGGCTGGATCATCCTAAATTACGGTTGGCCAACGGTGTTTTACGGTTTCGGCGCCATCGGTCTTTTATGGTGCCTCGCGTGGTTTCCCTGGAGTTATGACCGGCCGGCAGATAACCCGCGGATTTCGGCGGCTGAACGCGAGCTTCTAGAGGAGGCAGCACCTGCAGACTCCGATAAAGCACCGGTGCCCTGGGGCCGCCTGCTGCGCGCGCCGGCGGTGTGGGCCTTGATCATCAATCACCTCTGTACCAACTGGGTGTTCTACATGCTGCTCGCCTGGCTACCGAGCTACTTCCGCACGGTGCTGGGTTTAAGCATCGCGAAATCCGGCTTTTATGCGGCTGGGCCATGGCTGGCGATGTTCGCGGTGGGGACTCTAAGCGGCTATGTCGCTGATCGCGTCATCAAACGCGGGGTGGATCTCACCCTGGTCCGCAAGACCATGCAGATTACCGGCTTGCTTGGTGCGGCCGCGTTCATGTTGGCGGCACGCGACGTGACCTCACCCAATGTCGCGTTCGGCCTCATGTGCGGCGCCTTGGGCGCGTTGGCGTTCACCTGGTCGGGATTTTTGCCGAATCATCTTGAGATCGCGCCGCGCTACGCCGATGTGCTGATGGGGCTCACGAACACTGCAGGCACCGTGCCCGGCGTGATCGGCATTGCGATCACCGGCTGGCTCGTCGATGTGACAGGCACTTACACCACGGCGTTCGCGCTCGCTGCGGGCGTGAATATTTTCGGCGCAGTGGTCTGGTTGTTGTTTGGCACCGCGAAGAAAGTGGTGGATTGAGTCGTTAGGGATTGCGCGACGGAGGTGACGTCTGCCGCGCCAGAATTTCTCGCCTGAGCTCTGTCTTCAAAATCTTATTGGTCCCCGACAACGGTAACGGCGTTAGGCGAATCTCCACACTGCGCGGACATTTGTAACCTGCAATCAACGCACGACAGTGCGCAATGAGCGCGGCCTCAGTCAACGTGGCACCCGGATGGGGCACCACAATCGCGTGTACTGTCTCCACCAGATCCGCGTGCGGGAGTCCGATCACCGCGCATTCCTTCACCAGCGGATGCTCGTGCAGCGCATTCTCCACTTCGCCGGAATACACATTCTCTGCACCCGTGATGATCATGTCCTTCAAGCGATCCACCAGAAAAATAAACCCCTCGTCGTCCATATATGCAGCATCACCGGTGTGCATCCAACCGCCGCGCAAGGTCTCGGCGGTAAGTTCCGGTTGCTGCCAGTAGCCCTGCATGACCATCGGTCCACGGACCTGGATCTCGCCAATTTCACCCCGCGGGAGCTCGCGATCTGCGGGATCGGCAATCCGGATCTCGGCCGTCACCAAGGCCTGTCCGATCGACTTTATTTTGCCGGCCATCGGGCCTTCGAGAACGTGATACTTCGGCGCCAGGCAGGTCGCCGCCGGCGACAACTCGGTCATGCCATAGGACTGCGCGAAGCGCACCCCAGGCATCTCGGCGAGCGCGCGGCGCAACAGTGCTTCCGGCATGATCGACGCGCCGTACACGCAATGCGTAAGGCTGCTGAGGTCGCTGGTCGCAAACTCGGCGCAGTTCAGCAGGCGATTCAACATGGTCGGCACCAGGATGATGTGGGTGACCCGCTGCTCGGCAATCGCCCGCAAGACCGCTGCCGTTTCAAAGCGCGGCAAGATAATGTTGGTGGCAAGACAACTCACCGCCGCGAGCAGGCGCGCGCTGCCGGAGGTATGGAACAGCGGCGAGTTGTGCAGATACACCATGTCCTCGCTGAATTCGTTGCTCGGAATGACCGCCAGCGTGTTCGCCACCAGATTCGCGTGGCTCAGCGCGACGCCCTTGGGTCGTCCGGTGGTTCCGCCGGTATAAACGATGGCATACAGATCCGCGTCGTGCCGACGCGCATCCGGGATCGGCGCGTGCTGCGCGATCATTCCTTCGTAGCTCACGAGGGCTGTCCCGATGCCACTCACCTCGGCGAGCGCGATCACGGTGTGCAAGCGCGGGCAGCCCGCTATCAGCGCCGCGCAGCGCGCTGCATATTCGGGTCCGAGCAATAATATTTGCGCACCGCTGTCGTTCAAAATATAGACGAGCTCAGGATCGGACAGCCGTGTATTCAGCGGCACGATCACACCGCCGGCCCACGGCACCGCATAGTGAAATTCAAAGTAAGCGAAGCCATTATCGGCGAGCATCGCCACACGCTCGTTGGGCTTGAGGCCAAGTGCCTGGAAGGCGCCCGCGAGGCGCGTCACCCGCGAGTGGAACTCACGCCACGATCGGCGCTCGGCGCCACACACTAAGGCCGTACGCTCGGCCTTTAGTTGAACCGCGCGCTCCAGCACCTGCGTCAGTCGCATAAAATTCACTCACTTGTTCGCGCACCAGATCCCCGGCACCAGGCTGCGAAGTATATCCCGACGCACCCTCTTCCCGCCGCGCGCGGCGCGCGCCTGGGCTTTCCGTATACTGTGCGCTCGGCGCGCAGTATCGCCGCTCATCCACTCAATCGGGAGACTCGCCCCATGAACCAGCTGTTCCGCACACGAACATTGAGCCACGCAGATTTCAAGGACAGTGGGCTCAAGCGGTGCCTCTCCGCCTTCGATCTCACGTTGCTCGGCATTGGTGCCATCATCGGCACCGGAATCTTCGTGTTGACCGGTATTGCGGCAGCTACCCAGTCTGGTCCGGCAGTGATCCTGTCCTTCGTGATCGCGGGCATCGCGTGCGCGTTCGCCGCGCTCTCCTATGCCGAACTGGCGGGCAGCCTGGGTGGCTGCGGCAGCGCCTACGGTTACAGCTACGCGGCGTTCGGCGAATTGATTGCATGGCTGATCGGCTGGAATCTGCTGCTCGAATACGGCATGTCGGTTGCCGCCGTCGCCAACGGCTGGTCGGGCTATTTTATGAATGCGCTGCGTGCGTTCGGGCTCGAACTTCCGCTCGCGATTTCCGCAGCCCCCACTAAAGGTGGCCTCGTGAACTTACCGGCGGTGATGGTGATCCTGGGCTTGATGGGAATGCTGATCATTGGCGTAAAGGAGAGCGCGCGCCTGAACATGATCATGGTCAGCGTGAAGCTGGTGACGATTACGGTCTTTCTGATCGCCGCGTTTGGCCATGTGAATGTCGTGAACTGGTCGCCCTTTATGCCCTTCGGGTGGTTCTCGCGCACGGCCGACGGCCACACGGTGGGCGTGCTGGCAGGTGCCGCGCTGGTGTTCTTCGCCTATATCGGTTTCGATGCAGTAACGACCGCCGCGGAGGAAGCCAAAGATCCGCAGCGCGATCTGCCAATCGGCATTCTTTCTTCGCTCGCGATTTGCACCGTGCTGTATATCCTGGTGGCCGCGGTGTTGACCGGGGTCGTGCCCTACACCACTTTGAATGTCTCGTCACCCGTCGCCCATGCGCTGTTTCAGCTGGGTCATCGCTGGGCCTCCGGGATGGTCGCGGCGGGCGTGATTGCGGGCTTGCTCACTGTGATGCTGGTGCTTTATTACGGACTCACGCGGATCATTTTTGCGATGGCGCGCGACGGCCTCCTGCCGCCTCTGTTCTGCACCATCAACCCGCGCACACAGACGCCGGTCACCACCATCGTGTTCACTGGCGTGATCTGCGCAATCTTCGCCGGCTTCGTGCCGCTGGGGGATCTCGCCGAACTGGTCAACATCGGCACGCTCTTCGCGTTTGTGATGGTGTGCATTGGCGTGATCGTGTTGCGCAAAACGCAGCCTGGACTCGCGCGACCGTTCCGCACCCCCGCACACCCGCTTATTCCCATTGCCGGGGCGTTATCCTGCGGCGCTTTGATGGGCTTTCTGCCCGCCATCACCTGGTGGCGATTTGGCGTGTGGCTCGGCATCGGCGCAGTGT
>JANOVQ010000296.1:0-12900 GCA_031417495.1 Pseudomonadota bacterium
TCACTGCTGTCCGGGTATTGAATCATCGAACGGCGGTAATTGTTTGATTTGAAATAGAGAAGTCATGCTTTTTCTTGGTCTCGATTTGAAGTGCAATAGGTCGATTTGCGACCCTGCGAGAAGTTTACTCGCAGGGGACACTGATGAACTTTGGCAAATTGGTATTCGCGCAGCTCACCCAGTATTTGCCGCTGACCACGTTCCGCCGTTGCGTCGCACGCTACGGCGGAGAGCACAAGGTCAAGTCATTTTCCTGCCTCGACCAATATCTCTGTATGGCGTTCGCTCAACTGACTTATCGCGAGAGCTTACGCGACATCGAAGCATGCCTGCGAGCACAAGCAGGCAAGTTGTATCACATGGGCATCAAGAGTCGCGTCTCGCGCAGCACGCTTGCCGATGCGAACGAAGCACGAGACTGGCGCATCCATGCCGAGTTTGCACAGTCGCTCATTGGGATCGCGCGCCGCCTGTATGCCGAAGAGTCCTTTGGTGTCGATCTGAAAGAGACCGTTTACGCACTCGATGCCAGCACCATCGATCTGTGCTTGGCAGTGTTTCCCTGGGCACCGTTTCGCTCCACCAAGGCGGCGGTCAAACTGCATACGTTGTTAGATCTGCGCGGCAATATCCCTACCTTCCTGCATATCAGCGATGGAAAACTGCACGACGTCAATGTCCTCGACCTGCTAGTCCCCGAGCCCGGCGCGTTCTATGTCATGGACCGGGGGTATATCGATTTCGAACGGCTGCATCGCTTGCACGAAGCCGGCAGTTTCTTTGTGACCCGCGCCAAATCCAACCTCAAAGCCCTGCGTCGCTATTCCAACCCGGTCGACCGCACCACGGGCTTGATTTGCGATCAGACGATCGTGCTCACCGGCTTCTACTCGCGACAAGATTTCGACACGCCTCTGCGCCGCATCAAATTCAAAGATCCCAAGACCGGCAAGCGGCTGGTGTTTTTAACCAACAATTTCGTGCTGCCCGCCATCACCATCGCCGATCTCTATCGCTGCCGATGGCAAGTCGAATTATTTTTCAAATGGATCAAGCAGCATCTTCGGATCAAAGTTTTCTTCGGGACCTCGGAGAACGCCGTCAAGACTCAAATCTGGATCGCAGTCTCGGTTTACGTGCTCGTCGCGATCGTCAAAAAGCGCCTCAACTTGTCGGCCAGTCTCTACGAAATGCTACAGATCTTGAGCCTCACGATGTTCGAGCGATTGCCATTAGATCAACTGCTTGGCAACATCATGACCGATGACTTTCAATCCATTTTAGACAACCAACTGAATTTGTTCGATTAACACCCGGACACTAGTGATCACCTATCCCAAATTAAGATGGGCCCACTAGGGGCAGCAGCAATTTTGCGGGAGGGATTGAACCAAGGCCTCGCGCCTCACGAGTTCAAAATAAGATGGCCGACGAGGGGCCATCTTATTTTCAACCGGCGGTGGGGCTAGTCATCTAATAACTTTTCTCCGTGTTCAACATTCCCTGCTAGCAAGGAATAATACAGGGAATTATTGCGGGTAACGGGATGGCGCGGTTTAGGCGCGTGTGCCTATCGTAGACCTAAACATAGGGTCGCCTGGCACCCTTCGTCTGGATATCCAATCCTTGCTGTTGGCAAAGTTCGCAGGCAGATAGTTGGTCGCCAGAACGCGCAACTTGAAGACCGGCGAATCCCTCGCGCACCGGCGCGCGAAAGTCAACTCAACTGGATAAATTTTCAGCTGCCTCTTGGCCCTTATACAAAGAGAAACTCCGCGTTCGTAGGTCGTCCGCTATCTTGACTACTGTGAGGACATGCTCTCGCTCGCAGCCAAGGTGGCGGCGCTCTATGCGCAGAATATCTGGCAGAAGATTTCGGTCATCGAGTCGGCGCGGTCGCAGGAGACGAACAGCAGAGCGCTGAACGTTCGCTGCGGTTTTATCATAATGCGAACGTGGGCAATATTCCTGCGCGAAATGGACGTTGGTGCAGGTGCCGTTAGTTAGTGAGCAAGCCCTGTCCAGGGCACCAAAAAAAGGCGGCCCACAGGGCCGCCGGCAGGAACGACTGCTGCGGTGTTTATGGCTGCCGACGCGCCCTCGATGCGGCAAAGCCGGCAAGGCCAATGCCAAGCAGGAGCAAGGACGAAGGTTCGGGGACGCCGGGGGGCGTACCTTCTGCTATAACTGCCAACGTACCGAGCTCGCCAGTGCCGGCGACAGCCCCACCGGCGTCGAAGATGGATTCCGCATTCCCGGTCTGGTCCAGTCCGAGAAATCCGACGAATCCCCTGGTGAAGTTGTCGTCGGGGCTGAACACGGAAAAGATCGGATCTCCTTGCCACAGCGCAGTGAAAGTAAATTTGACATTGCCAGGCTGCGCTGCGGTACTGCACCCATAGGTATCGTCGTAATCGGTCGCGAACAAGTTGCCTTGATTACTGAAACCGGGACCGCAGGCTGCCGGACCATCGAGGAAGGTGTACGTCAACGTGGTATTGGCCAAAATATTGGGAAGGTTTTTGATCTGGGTGCGGTGAAATGGTCCACCTAAGTTGTCTATCTTGTCGATATCTGTCCCGGCCGCCAGCCCGGCATTGCTGCCGTTATACGCCTGCCCCGATATCTGGACGTTGGTGAAATCAAACGCGGTCGAGTTGTGGATAAACAAGTTAGGCGTATCACCGACCGGAGAACCATACTGCCCACTGATCGTGGCAATTACGATTGCGTGGGACTGTGCAGCAAAGCCCACTGCCATTGAGATGCCGAGCAACGATGCAGCAATTTTCTTTCTGGAAACATGAGCCATTGTGGGTACTCCCAATTTTGTTTAGCTATTTGCATCTGGCCCATCGCGCGGAACAACTACAGTCGAATTTGATCGTGCCAGTTGATGATATAAGGGAGCACAAATCGCGCCATTAATTAAAATCCATATAAAACAGGCAGTTACTAATTCTCTCTAAAGACTATGTAAAATTTCTGGACAGCGCACCTTCCACTAAAAAAAGTAAACCCATGAAAACAACAGGTTGCATATCCACGAGAAAATAAAGGCCGTAAAAAAAATCGAAATCGCGTAATCGCGCGCCGCGAGAAGAATAGAGCCGGCTTGGTTCCTGTCTCTCCTGATTCGAAAACGACCCGTACCCACGGAATTTACGAGGCCATTTTCATTCGTATATGTAATGCCGGCCATCCAAAAATCACCGCCGAGCAGGGCTCCTGCACGGATCGTTCATCAATCGGCGGACGTTGTGTATCTTCTCGCCGCCAGAGTTTGGCTCCGAGCGTTGCCTGCGCTCGCCTTCCTGCTCGCGCGCCGCGCGCGCCGCAGAGTTCGAATTCGCCGCACGGGCGACCCGTCATCGCGGAGACGGCGCCGTGCTGCCTCGAGGGCGGTCAATGCTGACATCCGAAGCGCTGGGGGACGAAGCACAGGCAAAGAGAGATTTTTCCAGAGCCTCAGAATTCGCGCCCAAAGAAGGGTATGCGAAAGACATCAAATCGAAGCTCGCTGAAAATGGCTTCCCTTCTAACCAGCGCAGGAATGAGCACCCAGAGAACAAAGTGCAAAATAGCCCCGAGAAATAATTGGCGATGTCTCGCATACCGACGCGCACGCCCGATAGCGAGCATCATCATTCTGAGGGACCGCGAATCGGCATTCAATTTAGAACCTTAGGAGGCCGTTTTTGGCTTACCAGAGACCGCCCGGGTCCGAACGAGTGTTCTCTATAATCACCCGCGTCTTCTGATGATCCTTACATTTGGCGCCGATCGACCGGTCTAGAGCACGATGTGCGGGAGCAATCGACCGAGACTGTGTGAAAACGATCGGCAAGGGATCTCTGATATGAGATCATGACTTCATCGCAGGGTGGAGTGAGTTGCCGATGAAGCGATTTATCGAAGGCGATGACCGAGATCAAAGCACGCTGTTACCGGGATGTCTTGAGGATTACGTCACCGAGGACAATCCGGTCCGAATCATCGACGTCTTTGTCGATGGCTTGAATCTAACGAAGCTCGGATTTGAAGGTGCTGAGCCGGCCATCACGGGGCGCCCCGGGTATCATCCTGCCACGTTGCTCAAGCTTTATCTTTACGGTTACCTCAATCGTCTTCAGTCGAGCCGGCGCCTCGAACGCGAAGCCCAGCGTAATCTTGAGCTACTGTGGCTGCTGCGGCGTTTAGCACCGGACTTCAAGACGATCGCGGACTTTCGCAAGGACAATGGTCCGGCCATCCGTCAAGTTGGCCGCGACTTAGTCGTGTTGTGCCGCCGATTAGATTTATTCGCAGAAGCCATCGTCGCGATCGACGGCAGCAAGTTCAAAGCGGTCAACAATCGCGACAAGAACTTCACTGAACACAAACTCAAGGCGCGAGTCCAGCAAATTGAAGAAAGCATCGGACGATATCTAACCGAGCTTGACCGCGCTGATCGCGAGCCCACACTGGTGACCGAAGCGCGCACCAAGCGTCAGTTTTATCGGGTTTGAGCTGCCTGGCAGGATCGCTCGATAAACCAAGTTTCGATCAACTACTGCGTGCGCGAGTTGGTGCTTCCATCCCCCAAGCTTAAGCGTAGCGCGAGCCCAATAGAATTACGCTATCCTAAGTCTCGATGATCGAATCGACGCATTAGCCCGATGCACTTAACCGACCGCGGGTCGCGCGAACCGAATCGGCTTGCCCACGAGCACTCTCCGTATCTGCTGCAGCATCAATTCAACCCGGTGGATTGGTATCCGTGGGGCGATCTCGCGTTTGCCAAGGCGCGCGCCGAAGACAAACCGATCTTCCTCAGTATCGGCTACTCGACCTGTCACTGGTGTCATGTCATGGAGCGTGAGTCGTTCGCACAGACTGCGACCGCAGAATATCTAAATCAGCATTTCGTCAGTATTAAAGTCGATCGCGAAGAGCGTCCCGATGTCGATAAGATTTACATGAACTTCGTCCAAGCAACGAGCGGTGGAGGCGGTTGGCCGCTAAACGTTTTTCTCGCTCCGGATCTAAAGCCATTTTTCGGCGGCACGTATTGGCCGCCACAACCGCGCTATCAGCGGCCGTCGTTCTTGCAGGTGCTCGCGCAACTCATTACCGCATGGCAAACTCGTCGCGTTGAAGTCGTCAATTCCGCCCGCGAAATGCATGAGCAACTCGCACAGGTCGCAGCGCGCGATAACACGCTGGGGATTATCGATAGGGCAATCATCACCCGCGCCGGTGCGGTTCTGAAAGTAGGTTACGACCCGGTCCACGGTGGTTGGGGCACGCAACCTAAATTTCCGTTACCGAGCCACCCGGCGTTTGTGCTTCAGTTTGGCGTGCAGACGCATGACGACGAAGCCGTGGCAATGGTGCTACATACCTGTACACGAATGGCGGCAGGGGGCATCAACGATCAATTGGGCGGAGGCTTTGCGCGTTACTCGACGGATACCCAATGGTTGGTCCCGCATTTCGAAAAGATGCTTTACGACAACGCGCAACTGCTGAACCTATACCTCGATTGTTATCTGGTGAGCGGCGTGGCGCGCTATGCGGAGGTCGCGCATAGCATTGCGTGCTTCGTGCTACGTGACATGGCCCATCCGGCGGGTGGTTTCTATTCTGCTGAGGACGCGGACAGTGAAGGTAAGGAAGGGAAATTCTATTGTTGGACGCGAGACGAATTAGTCGCGTCATTAACGCCCGCCGAATTCGCAGTCGCGGAACGCGCCTACGGCATAACGGCAGCTGGGAATTTTCTTGATCACAGTGATCCTGCGCCACTCTTGGGCCAAAACGTATTGAGCTTAACGGCAGACGTGACGACGTTCGAAGACGTTCCATTGCTTGCAACCGTCCGTGCGAAGCTCCTCGCTGTTCGTGCGCGCCGCGTGCGTCCGCTGTGCGATGACAAGATCCTTGCGGGATGGAATGGACTGATGCTGGGTGCCCTTGCGCGCGCGGCGGCAATCCTGAATGAACCCACGTATGCAAGCGCCGCGCATCGCGCTCTTGAATTTGCACGAACCGAATTTTGGGATGCCAACGCGCGCACGCTCGCCGCGCGTTGGCGCAATGGTGCGCGTAGTACCGCGCAATTACTGCAGGCATATGCGTACATGCTGAGTGGCGCGATTGAGCTATACCAGGCCACGCTAGATCCGGATCAGCTTGAGTTCGCGCGACTGTTGGCCGACTCGATGCTGGACCAATTCTACGATCGCGCGCTCGGCGGCTTCTGGCAAAGCCCTATCTCGGACGATCTCATTCTCCGCCTTAAGGAGGACAACGATGGAGCGGAACCTTCTGGCAATTCGGTCGCGGTTTTGGCGCTGCTGCAGCTGGCGGCGATCACGGAGTGTGCTGACTACCGCGCGGCAGCAGAACATAGTTTGGCTTTTTTTGCCGCGCGCCTCAATCGTGTGCCGCAAGCGTTGACGAAGATGTTGGTTGCCGCCGATTTCGCGCTGGCCGAACCGTTAAAAGTGGTGGTCGCGGGTGATCGGAATGCTTCCGCAGTGCAGGCGCTAGTACGCGCCGTCCACGCGGTTTATCGACCGAATCGTGTCGTCCTCGGCACCGTTGGCTTGGTCGCGCCGTTCGCTCGAACCTTAACGACGATCGATGGCCGCGCCACTGCCTATCTGTGTACAGGAACCGCGTGCCAACCACCGACGCACGATCCGGATTCGTTGCTACGGATGCTGCGCGACGCATGACCCGCCACGAATTAAATTGCAGGACCGAACGGCATCCAACCTCAGGAGATTGAATCGAATAGCGTCCCCAAAGGGATTGATTCGCGTACGTCGATGAGTTTGTCACCACGTGCGTTTCGGCATCACTATCGCGCATAAGCACCGAGTAGTGGTGTGGCCGCTTTAGGATAATTGAGGTCGGGCGTCGCGAGGCTGGTTGCGGCCGATTTCGGAACCCGAACGACTCGCCGCGGTGGCGGTTCGCCACTACCCGACGGATACTGACCTTGGCTTCCCGACTTTCTTAAGATTCTCAGCAGACGTGACATTCTCGAAAAGCGCAGGCGTCGGGAAATCTGAAAATGCTTGGTCAAGAGCCTGCCGAAAAATTGGGGCACGCCACCCTTGTCCTTCACGTGAAAGGTTGTTGAATTGTCCTCTTTACGCGGCCTGTTTGACCTACTACCGATAGATGAAGGAGTAAGAATATGCCAAATTATCGCAACTCTCTGCCGCAACTCGCGGGCGATATGTTCCTGACTGATGCCGGGATAGAGACGGATTTGATTTTCAATCATGGTATTGAAATTCGGGAATTCGCGGCGCACACCCTGTTGTCCGACCCGCTCGGCAAGAAGGCCGTTATCGACTATTTCCGTGGTTTCTTAGCGCTCGCCCGTGAGCAGAACACAGGCTACATTCTCGATAGCGTGACTTGGAAAGCGCACATGCATTGGGCTGGCGCTTTAGGCGCTAACGAACACGAATTGCGGGAGTCGAACCAGGACTCCATCGCATTGATGTCGCAATTGCGGGATGAGTTTTCAGCAAACGGCAAACCGATCGTCCTTAATGGTGTTGTTGGCCCGAAAGGGGATGCTTATGCACCAGAGGCGGCAGTTGCCGTTCACGAAGCCGAGCGTTACCACGCTAAACAGCTGGGTTGGCTAGCGGGAACCGATGTCGATATGGTCTCCGCGCTAACCTTCACGCAAGCCGCGGAAGCGAGTGGCCTGGTACTGGCCGCCCGCAGCGCCGGACTACCAGTTGTCGTCTCATTCACGGTGGAAACAGACGGTCGACTACCCACGGGGCAGCCATTGGGTCAGGCAATTGAATTCGTCGATCACGCGACCGACGGATTCGCATCCTATTTCATGGTGAACTGCGCGCATCCCGATCATTTCTCGCACGTCATTGGCGATACGCCATGGGCGCGCCGCATCCGCGGCATTCGGTGCAATGCTTCGCGGAAAAGTCATGCGGAGCTTGATGCCTCGGCAACCTTGGATGCCGGAGATCCTGTTGAACTATGTCACCAGTACGTGGCCATCAAAGCGAAGTTGCCCTGGCTCAACGTCTTTGGTGGGTGTTGCGGGTCTGATTTGCGCCACGTAACCCAGATCGCGCGCGCGTTATCTGCATAATTGGCCCCGGAAGACCAATCTTGGGGATTTGTCATCGGAGATATTTCTATTGCAGCGTACGTAGTGGGCAGCGCTGCCGAATGCGACTCGGAGCGGCGCACTTTCGGTGTTTCAATTTGAGTCAGCAAGTGAGGCAGGCGGCTGTCGGCCTCGGGCAGACGGTTGCCCGCCGCCACACATCACGAGTTTGGATTCCGTCATCCGGAAAAAATGCATGGCCGTGGTCGGAAATTCTTAGTTCTCCCGCGGCTACCAGAGCGCGAATTAGTTCAAGTGTTTCGCTAAACGTCATCTACTGCGATGGTGCTTTCATGACCCACAACGCGGCGCTGAGGCGCGCAGCGCGGAGGCGTCCGCTCCATTAGCTGGTTGAGCGGATTTCACTACCGATGCTCGGTGCCAAAATTCAGCCCGTCGCGATGCAATCAGCAGCTAGACAGTCCCTCGGCATCGATCACACGTATACGGCTACTTGCCTCACTTACCGACTCGACTTACGGTGCAACGGCGAGCCCGAACAAGCTCTCAAAGTACCCCTGCGTAAATACTTCATCAGGCGCGCGGTCAGGTCCCACCATACCTGCGACATTGTAGCCATGAAATTTCTGGTCTTGCGCAATCCGGCCGAGCGCGCGCTCCCTCGCAGCAACAGAGTCATGATCAAACCGGCCATACAGTGCAGTCGCGTAACGTGTCTCCCATCGCAAACGACGCTGACGTTCGCGGCGCTCGCTTACGTATGGGGCAAATGTTTCTATCGTCCACGCATTCGACGCGAGAAGCTGGTCGCGCACGATGCGGACATCTCGAAAGGTAGATGATAGACCTTGCCCCCAGATAGGGTCCGAGTACCCAGCGGCATCTCCGATTAGTACAGCGCCCGCAACGCACGGTGTGTCCACCTTGGCATCTTGACTGGGAAACGCTCGACAGGGGCCGGCCGGGATTGCGTTGTGGAACGACCTGCCGTCCTTAAGGCTTCCGTGCATAAGGGCGGAAATAAGCCGCTTTGCCCCACTCTCGCCTGTGTACTGTCCGCGCTGCGAAATATCGTAATCAACGTATGCCCGAACGCGCCCTGAGCCTTGCGGAAAGACGAAGTACGAGACGTCACCCACTTTGCCGAGCGCGATTGTGTCGTCGGGCCAGTCGTGTGCGTTATCGAGCAAGAGGCCGGACATAAGATGGTCGACCGGATCCTCGTCCAGCGTTAGACCGAGTTGACGCCGAACCGTTGACGTTCGACCGTCTGCGCCGACGATGAGGCGAGTCGAGACCTCCGCCTCCCCTTCGGACCCAAGATACCACACGTGCGGTGACGGGCCAGCGGTTATCCGAAGGTCTGTTACGCCACGCAATATGTGCGCTCCACACGCCCGGGCATGATTAAGCAAGGTGTTCTGCATGACCACATGTTCCATGCATAGTGGCAAGGGAAAATTCGAAAAGAGCTCTGCGAAATTTACGGTTGCTGCCTCTGCAGCAGTTGGCGGAATGGATTCGTCGTAACCGACGAAACGCGCAATTTCGTTTGCACCCGAGTCGACTAGAACTTGGTGCAGTCCAAGTCGTAGGCATTCCTGTGTGCCCCAGGGTGCTACCCATTCACCGCGGATGCGGTCGACGAATACCGTCTCCCGCTCAAGCACTAACACGTTGAGTCCCGCGGCTGCGAGATTCGCCGCTAGCGCGCAACCGCCCACGCCACCTCCTACGATCACAACGTCACGATAAGACATTCCGACCTCCTTGACTGATTTCGACGCAGAGACATTGCCTTATATCTTCTTCGTGCCTTTGGCCCAGTGCATGTTAAGCGTTTGCGATTTTTCGTCGAGGGCCGACAATATGCAATTTTTTAAGTGCTGCACCGGAACTGAAATAATCTGCCTAACGAGGATGTAGAAAAAGTCGGTCGCGGCGAAAGTGCGCAATTTCAGGGGGTCGTTTTACTCCTGCGATCCCGATCGTTGAATACAAGCCGTCTGGTGAGGTCGATTTCTTCATCGTCGATATATCAAAACTGCGAAGGGGGTTTTTCTACAATGTCAACGCTCACGATGAGCCACGCGGGGCACCGGCCTAAAACCTGGATGCTGGCCCGTCACCGCGTCGGCTCGATTGTGTTGTTGGCCGTCTTTCGCGCGCGGCCGATCACGAGCCAGCCGCGAGTCTGGCGCTTATGTACTGCGGATCCTGTGCGGCTGGGATGACAGCGAGGATGTAGGCGGTCTCGATGTCGAAAGTGACGAACACCAAGTATGGAAAAGTGTGGGCGACCGCCCTTCGGATCTCCGGTAGCACTTCCTGATAGGCCGCAGGATTCTCGACGATGCGCTGGAACGCTGCATCGAGCTCCTCCAAGAATCGCTCTCCGAGTCTCGATTGGCGGGCTTGATACCATCGAAATCCGTCCACCACATCCGTCTCAGCTTCCGGCTTAACGATAAGCCGCCGGTTCATTTGGACAAGATGCGCTTCTTCACCTCCGACCAAGGCGAACCCGCCGCCGGGTTTGCTCGATGAGCTTCCAATCGCCGAGCGAGGAGTTGCCGGGTTTCGTCTGTCAGCTGGATGGCATCCGGGGCTATCGCGATACTTTCCCAGATTTCGGCAACAAGTCGGATACGGTCCACGACCGGAAGTTCTAGGGTATCGATCGCTGAAATTGTCATGGGTTAGACCCTAGCATATGGCGCTTAATCGCTCTACTCGGCGACTCATGGAAAGACGCCCAACTTTCAACTAGGCGACAGAATCGTCGCAAGGTCTTGAGGCGAAAGCGACGGATAGAAATGGTGCCGATGCAACTATGCGATCCGCATAGTTCTGGTAAGAGGGCCTACAATCCAACCTATGGAAAGCCTCGCTTGCCACCGCGAATCCCCGGCGAAAGCCCGCGCCTGTGCGCGCGCGGCAGGCGCGGACCAAATGTCTGCGACGTTCCCGAGGCACTGAACGTCATGGAGCCAGCGCGCCGGAGTCGCACCGCAGAGGCCGCCGCATTTCTGCGCGCGCTGCATCGCCATGTCGATGCAGCGCCCTGGGTTTTCGAGGATACCGCCGTGGAGGCCCTGCTGTCGCCGCCGGGCCAGCGCTTCCTGCGTCGACTCGATACACTCGCGCGGCCCTGGATCTCGGCCTTTCGCGTGCGCCGCGGCGGTCTCGCCGCCATGCGCGCGCAGCTCGTGGTACGCGCACGTTATGCCGAAGACGCACTGTCCGCCCACAGTCCTCATCAGTATCTGGTGCTGGCCGCCGGGCTGGATACGTATGCGCTGCGCCATGCAGGCGAAGACCTTCAGGTGTTCGAAGTGGATCACCCCGCGACCCAGACCTGGAAACGCGCGCGGATCGAGGCACCGCCCGCCAATCTGCACTTCGTGCCGGTGGATTTCGAACGCAGCACGCTCGTCGAGGCACTCGACACTTCCGGGTTTAATGCCGAGTGCGCGACCTTCGTGTCCTGGCTCGGGACGACTTATTACCTGACCCGGGAGGCGCTCGCAGAGACGCTCAGGGGGGTGCGCGAACGAACTGCCAGCGGTACCCGACTGGTCCTCGACTACTGGAGCGAAGCGCCGTTCGCGGACCCACGCGCCACCGCGCTGTTGGCGAGCACCCGGTTCGTCACCGCGTTCCAGAGCGAGCCGATCCGATCCCTGTTCGCACCTGCGGAGATTGAAGCGCTGGCGCGCGATACGGGCTGGGGTGTGCGGGAGCACCTCACGCCGGACCTGCAGAATACGCGGTACCTGGCGGGCCGCAGCGACGGTCTCGCAGTGCCGAGTTTCGCCTACCTGTTGCAGCTTGAATCGTGATTTAAGCACAGCTGCGGGGCTGCACAATTCGGTGGCGTCTGCCAAATGTGTGGAGTAGCCTTTTGGGCCAGACAGTAAACACAGAGGGGGTTCAACATGGCTGGCGATACCCCAAAAGATCCCGTCGCGTTATGGCGGGAGATGGTCGTGCAATGGGAACAGGGCGTGAACGCCATGGCGACCCAGGTCATGTCGACCGGCGAATTCAGCCGCGAAATGAACCGGATGATGGGCGTCTCAGTGCGCATGCAGAAAACCATGCAGGAGATGCTCGCGCGCTACTTCGACGCGCTGAACCTGCCGACCAAGGATGACTTCAAGGGACTCGGCGAGCGCCTGCTGTCGATGGAAGAGCAGATGATCCGGATGACCGCCACACTCGAACGTCTGGCGGCGTCCGACGACCCGCCCCTCCACGCGCCGCCCCGAGTGGCGCGGACCAAGCGTTTTCGTGGCAAAGAGGCGACTAAGTCATGAATACCAAGGCCAGCGCGACGTCCGAGGCCAGCTCACGCAGCGATCGCTTTCGCGAAGAAATCGAGCGTGCGTTCCAGCGCACCGTCAAAGGCGTCGAATACCTGACGGCGCCGGAGCCGTCCGTCGGGCTTACGCCCAAGCATGTGCTGCACCGGCGCGGCACGCAGCGTGTGGTGCATTACCTGCCGATGAGCGACGAAGTGTATCGGGTGCCGCTGCTGCTCGTGCCGCCGCCTTCGAATCACGGTTACGGTCTCGATATGACGCCGGGGCAGAGTCTGGTTGAGTACCTGTTGAAGGCCGGTTTCGACGTCTACCTGCTGGACTGGGTCGCCCCGCGGGCGGAAGAGAGCACGCTCAAGTTGGACGACTACGTACTGGATTTTATTCCCGATACTGTCGCGCGGATTCTGAAGGATACCGGGGAATCGCAGATCTCGATCCTCGGTTACTGCGCCGGCGGGCTGATGTCGG